>JAVBPQ010000046.1:0-23451 GCA_031549525.1 Clostridiaceae bacterium
TTCTTAAAATCGTTTTTCTTTCTTCTTCAGCTTTTCTTTCAGCCTCTCTTTTTAATTCCTCAGAGGATTTAGTAAAATTAAAGCTCATTACTACAGTTTCATTCTCATTTTCAAGAGTTTCAGCAGTCTCAACAGTTTCAACAGTTAATTCATAATCAGATTCTAAATTCATTGTACTCTCCTCAAATTTTAGTAATTATATTAAATGCTTATGCTTTATAGCTTTATCTAATAACTCTTAAAAAGAAAATATTAAAATTAAACTCACCAACTATGTATAATTTTAGGGGATGAAAAAATCTCATCAAGCCTACTCACAAAAGGAAAAACTGCGTCAAGGTCAGATGCTCTATGATCAAAAACTATACACATTGGGAATATTTTTCTTATACCAATTTCTTTATTGCCATTTTCATTTATAAATACTGCTGGTCTTTCTTGAACAGCACTTATACCTATGATACAAGATTGAGGAAATATTATATCAAGCATCCCAAAATATCCTTTTTGTTCTTTATATAGTGATCCTATGTTTGTGAGGGTTATGGTTCCTGATATTAAATCTTTTGCAATTAATTTTTCATTCATAGGCACTCTATAATATTCAAATCTTTCTTTAAGTTTAGGGCGCTTAGCTCTGTGTTTTGTGAATTCCGAAGGAAAAACCCTCCTTAAGGTTCCAAAATTAAATCTTTTTAATTCTCCTATAGTATCTCTAAATGCAGCTTGATATAACAATTCATCCATATTTGTTTTTTCAAGTTTTTTTGATATATCGCTTATATATTCAGCCATCTCATTTAAAGATTTTTTTTCTGCGTTTAATAAATTTGGGTTTATAAGCCTTCCATCAGGAAGCACCCAAGGCATAGCAATATTTATTTCATCTAACATATATATTCTTCCAATTGAACTAGTGTAATTGTATTCTACATAAGAATTCAATCTTGGAGCCTTTAAAAGCCCTTCAACTATTACTTTTAACATTATAGTATTAAAGGATATTTTATAACCTAATCCTTTTCTTTCTCTTGCAAGGACCATAAATTCTTCATAAAATTCAGTAATATCAGGTTCATATATATATGCAGCATGCGGCATACTTTTCCACGATGCTGAAGTTAAATGTGCTACCTCTCGCCTTTGGGTTCCAAATATGATGCGTTTTTTTACTTTGACATTTCTAAATTTCATTATAAAATCCCCTTACCATTCATGAATAACTTTAGGCTTTGAAAAAATCTCATCTAATCTTCTTACAAATGGGAATATAGAATCAAGATCAAATGCTCTATGATCAAAAACAAGGCACATAGGGAGTATTTTTCTTATACCTATTTCTTTAGCTCCATCTTTATTTATAAATATCGTTGGTCTCTCTTGAACTACACTCATACCAACAATAAAAGTCTGCGGAGGCATTATATTCAAAAAACTATAGTACCCTGTTAGATTTTTATATAAAGGTCCATATATTGCTCCATAATTTGAAATAGTTACTGTACCTGAAATTAAATCACGTACAAGCAATTTTTCATCAAGAGGTATTCTATAATATTCTGCTCTTTCTCTAAGCTGAGGACGCTTAGCCTTGTGCTTTGTAAGCTCTGATGGGAAAACTCTCCATACAATATTTAAGTTTAATTTTCTTAATTCGCTAAAGGCATCATTTTCTGCAGCTCTATAGAGCAATTCATCTATATTAGTTTTTTCTAATTTTTTGGATATATTTGAAATATACTCAGCAATTTCATTTAAAGATTTGTTTTCTGCATTTAGTATATTTGGATTTATTATCCGTCCATCTGGAAGAAGCCAAGGTAAGGCAACATTTATTTCATCCAAAATATATAATTTCCCATTTGAACTTGCATAATTATATTCGATATATGAATTTAATTTTGGTGCACTTAATAACCCTTCCACCACTACTTTTATCATCAATATGCTAAGATCTATATTATAGCCTGATTTTTTTCTTTCATCAGAGAGCACCATAAGTTCATCATAGAATTCGGTTATATCAGGTTCATATACATATGAAACATGAGGCATATTCTTCCATGATAAAGAAGTTAGATGTGCAACTTCTCTTCTTTGAGTATCAAATCTTACACATTCTTTTACGTTGATGTTTCTAAACTTCATGAGAATCTCCTTTTTGGAAATATTTTTATTCTGCGATTATTTTATGTAATTTTAATTTATAAATTCAAATTATAGGAATTATTATATGGATAAAACATAATTATATATGTTTTATTTAGAAAAAAATGTTATAATATAAAAAATAAAATAAATTCATAGTATTGGGGGAACATTATGCTTAACAAAAGATTAATTAAATTTAATATCGTTTTTACTTTATTAATTTTACTTTTTTATCAGTTGATTATTTGTAGAATAAACGCTAGCGGTAAAGATACAGGAAACAACTATCCCATTATCCTTGTAAATGGAATGGCAGGATTTGAAAGGGACAAACTATTTGGAATTAAATATTATGGCGGACTAAACGATATTCAAACCATTTTAAATAGAAAAGGATTAACCACACTTTCAGCTTTTACTGGTCCTTTTGCAAGTGATTGGGACCAAGCCATAGAAATTTATTATTACATAAAAGGCGGGACTGTTGATTATGGTGCTGCTCATTCAAAAAGATTTGGACATAAAAGATTTGGACAAACATATCCTGGGATCTATCCTGAATGGGATGGAGTAAATAAGGTTCATTTTGTGGGATTTAGCACAGGGGGAACGGCTACACGCCTACTTGATGAATTATTAAGATATGGCGATAAGGACGAGATTGCTTATTACGAAGAACATCAAGAAGAGCGAATTTCTCCTTTATTTCAAGGATCAGACAGACAGTGGATACATAGCATAACGAGTTTAGCTACAGCTCATAATGGCTCTACGGCTTTTGAGATATACAATAGAAACCCAGTTACACTAAAACAATTTATATTAAAGGTTGCTGCCATGTCAGAATCCACTTATGCATCTCCAGCTATTTATGACTTTAAAATGGAACAATGGGGAATACGCAGAAATAAAGATGAATCTCTTGAATCTTATGTGAGTAGAGTGGTTGACAGTAATATATGGAAAACTGAAGATATGTGCTTTTATACATTAACAAGAAAAGGGGCAGTAGATTTAAATAATAGATCTTCGGCTCATCCTGATATGTATTATTTTAGTTACCATGGTGATAGTACATATAAAGGTTCCAATGGGCGATACTATCCTATAGCTTCTACAAATGTACTATATATATATGGAGCTTTAGCAATAGGCGCAAATACAGATCCTACTCTTCCATATGGATATGAAGCTTGGAGAGCAAGCGATGGAGCAGCTAATGTGATTTCAGCAAAATATCCTTTTAATCAGCCTTATAAGAATTTTGATGGAACTATAGAAAGAGGAGTATGGAATGCCTATCCTACGATGAAGGGCTGGGATCATTTTGATTTCCTTGGAATAAGCCATGTGGTTGATTTTAAGCCAGTAGAGACTTTATATACAAATATAGCAAGAACATTAAAAAGCTTACCTAAATAACAAAAATAACAAAAAAATAATTCTATCAGTCAAAAAATCAACTTTTAGACTGATAGAATATTATTTTAAAAAAATCAAGAAATTCTTACATATTGTGGTTTATATTCTTCTACAAATTCAACATCAAGTCTTTTAGACACAAGCTTATAAAGACCAAAGCATTCTACTATAGCACAAACTTTATCCATTAAGTTTACAATTATGGATTCTTTTGTATTTGGAAGTACTATACCAAGAGGCCACATATGGCTTTCAATTATATTTTCTTCCTTTTCATTTAGTACAAAGTTAGACTTTGCATTTTCAAGGGCAGTTTTAGAATGTGAAAATAAATGTGAAATCGCTTTACTCTTATCTGCCTTTGAATTATATAAAAATAAATCATGAACTAAAGCTCCTCTACCAGTACTTTTATAATCAAGCCCTAACTTATGTGCTATTATATAGCTCATATATGAAACCAATAAGCAGTGATTTAAACAGCTAATAGCTCCATGTTGTCTAAAATTATGCATAGATTGTACTGGTGTCGATTGTATCAGCTCTTTCATATCTTCATAATAATTTTCATAGTTCATATTATATACGCTCCATTTTAATAATTTTAATATTGAAATTTATATTTATTTTTTTGCAACTCTATAGCGCAATACAGTTTTTAATTTATAATACTTTAACCTCTTTTAATCTTATGATACATTAAATCTTATGATACATTAAAATTTATAAATTTTCAATGAAAACTAAAAAACACACTAGACTTAAAAAAATCTAGTGTGTTTTTTGCTAGGATAATTTATCTATATTATTTATATTCCCACGGAATTTATTTTCTCCGATATTACCTTCCTCGTAAATATTTTCACGACCATTAAATTCTGTTACCATATCAAATTCACTTGAGTATAGTGACGATGTTCCAAAATTTGATTTGTGAGTAGTATATTCATAGTCTTTTTCTTGGCATTTTGAACAAATAGTCGTATAAGGTATTGCTTCAAGTCTTTCTAAAGGTATTATAGCTCCACAATTTTCACATCTTCCATAAGATCCGTTATTAATTTTGTTTAAAGCATGGTCTATTTTTTTTAAGGTAACTTCATCTCTTGAATTTAAGATCAGCTCTTTTTCCATCTGAAATAATTCTGTTGCAGAGTCAGCAGGATGATTATCATAATATGAAAGCTCATTATGATTTGATAAATCTTCCTTTCCACTTTTAAGCCTACCCTTTATAGAATTTTTTTCTTCATTTAGCACTCTTTTAAATTTATCATAATTCAAATAATCACCTTCTTTAAATTTTTATTAGTATTTGCTATAAAATACTTTTATATCCATTTTTCAACAAAGTAATTATGTTGAACATTAAAAAACCTTGTGTTAAAATAAGTTAGTAATTTGTAACCTAGTTAAAGACGGCAACTGTCGTTTATATAAAAAATGGAGGTATTAACATGGAGAACAAAAAATATGTATATCTATTTAGCGAAGGTAAGGCTGAAATGAAAAATCTCCTAGGCGGTAAGGGATCAAACCTTGCTGAAATGACTAACCTTGGAATTCCAGTACCACAAGGCTTTACAGTTACCACTGAGGCTTGTAATAAATATTATGATGATGGTAAAAAAATAGATGAAGAAGTCTTAAACCAGATTTATGAAAATCTTGGAAAATTAGAAGATATCTCTTCTAAAAAGTTTGGAAGTTTAGAAAATCCTTTGCTTGTATCTGTAAGATCTGGTGCAAGAGCATCCATGCCTGGCATGATGGATACAATTTTAAACCTTGGTTTAAATGATGAAACAGTAGAGGTAATGGCTAAAAAGACAAATAATCCAAGGTTTGCATATGATTCTTATAGAAGATTTATTCATATGTTTTCAGATGTTGTAATGGGAATTGAGAAGAAAAAATTCGAGGCTCTTTTAGATAAAATGAAAGAAAAAAGAGGTGTTAAACAAGATACAGATCTTAACGCTGAGGATTTAAAAGAACTCGTTTTAGAATTTAAAGCTTTATATAAGAAAGAAAAAGGAGAAGATTTTCCATCTGATCCAAAAGTTCAATTAATAGAATCAATTACAGCAGTATTTAGATCCTGGGATAATGCAAGAGCAATAACATATAGAAGGCTAAATGATATACCATCAAGCTGGGGTACTGCAGTAAATGTTCAAGAGATGGTATTTGGAAATAAAGGTGATACCTCAGGTACAGGTGTTGCATTTTCAAGAAACCCATCTACAGGAGAAAAGGGAATATTTGCAGAATACTTAATGAACGCTCAAGGAGAAGACGTAGTTGCTGGAATAAGAACTCCTCAAGATATATCTCAGCTTGAGAGAGAAAATAAAGAAGTTTATGATCAATTTATGGGTATAGTAAATACATTAGAGAATCATTATAAAGATATGCAAGATATGGAATTTACTATTGAAGAAGGCAAACTATACTTCCTCCAAACAAGAAATGGAAAGAGGACAGCACAAGCTGCTTTAAAGATTGCAGTGGACCTTGTTGAAGAAGGACTTTTATCAATAGAACAGGCAATTTTAAAGGTTGAGCCTAAACAACTCGATACACTTTTACATCCAGTCTTTGACGTAAATGAATTAAAAGAATCTACACCAGATGCAAAGGGACTACCAGCATCCCCAGGAGCTGCTTGTGGTAAAATATGCTTTACTGCAGATGAAGCAAAAGAGCGTCATGATGAAGGTGAAAAAGTTGTGCTTGTAAGGCTTGAAACTTCTCCTGAAGATATAGAAGGTATGGTTGCAGCTGAAGGAATACTCACAGTAAGAGGAGGAATGACTTCTCATGCAGCTGTTGTTGCAAGAGGTATGGGAACGTGTTGTGTAGCTGGATGCGGTGAAATAGTTGTACATGAAGAAGAAAAATACATGGAGATGAATGGAAAGAAATATTCAACAGATGATTTTATATCCCTTGATGGAACAGAAGGAAAGGTATATGGAAAGGCTATCAAAACTGTTGAACCTGAAATAACAGGATATTTTGATACATTTATGAAATGGGCAGATAGTATAAGGGTATTAAAGGTTAGGACCAATGCAGATAATCCAAAGGATTCAGCACAAGCTGTTAAATTTGGTGCAGAAGGAATTGGACTTACAAGAACTGAGCATATGTTCTTTGAACAGGATAGGATCTTTGCTATTAGAGAGATGATAGTTTCTGAAACAGAAGAACAAAGAAGAAAGGCTTTAGCTAAGCTTTTACCATTCCAAAAGAAAGATTTTATTGGAATATACGAAGCTATGGAAGAAAGACCAGTTACAATAAGGCTTTTAGATCCACCACTTCACGAATTCCTTCCTCATGAAGATGATGAAATTAAGGAATTAGCAGAAGATATGGGCATAACATTTGAAAAATTAAAAAATAAAGTTTTGTCACTTCATGAATTTAATCCAATGATGGGACACAGAGGATGCCGTCTTGCGGTTTCATATCCTGAAATTGCAGAGATGCAAACACAGGCTATTATAGAAGCTGCTTTAGAAGTTAAAAAGAATAAAGGCTATGACATAGTTCCTGAAATAATGATTCCTCTCATAGGAGAATTAAAGGAATTAAAATATGTAAAAGATATTATCACAAAAATTGCTGATGAAATAATAAAGAAATCAGGATTAGAATTAAAATATCTAGTTGGTACTATGATAGAGATACCAAGGGCTGCTTTAGTTGCAGATGAGATTGCAAAGGAAGCTGAATTTTTCTCATTTGGAACAAACGATTTAACTCAACTTGCATTTGGTTTTTCAAGGGATGATGCTGGCAATTTCTTAAATTATTATTATGAAAAGAAGATATTTGAATCAGACCCATTTGCTAAATTAGATCAAACAGGAGTGGGTAAATTAGTAGAGATGGCAGTTGAACTTGGAAAGAAAACAAGACCAGATATTAAACTTGGAATATGCGGAGAGCATGGAGGAGATCCTTCATCTGTTGAGTTTTGCCATAATATAGGGCTTAATTATGTGAGTTGTTCACCATTTAGAGTTCCTGTTGCAAGACTTGCAGCAGCACAAGCTCAAGTTAAAAATAAAAGATAAAAAAATAAATGGGGCTTAATGCCCCTTTAAAAATATGATTTTTTGTATGATAATGCATCTATAAATCCCATTAAAAAATTTATAAAATCAAGCTGCTTCTTATCCTTTTCTATGCAGCTTGAAATCTCTTGTATGTAAAACTCTTTATCTTTGTTTTTTAAGCTAAAATACTCCTTGGCTAATTTTAAATATTTATTAGGAAAACTTAAATATATTAACAAATATTTTAATTCATCAATATTTAAATGATTATTGTCACAATAAGAATATATGGCTTTTATGGTTATATCTTCATCCCAATTTGTATTTGTTCTCCGCAATATTCTCTTTAAAAAATATGACAGATCGTGGATAGAATGACCAATGGAGCACTTATCAAAATCTATTACCCAAAAATTATTTTTTTCGTCTATTATTATGTTTTTGCTCACATAATCAAAATGACAAAGTGATATTTTAAGGTTATTCATATTTATGGAGTTTGAAGTTAAACTTGCTATTTTTGCACAATTATAATAATTTTCAAAATTACTTAAAAACAGCTTGGAGAACTCATCGTTTTTTTTAAATGCAAGGTTGCCTATTTTGATTAAATATTCAATTTTTTTAGTGACATTATTTTTAATATTTTCTTCTTTAAATCTATAATTGCTTCCTTCAATAGGATAGAAATTTGTTGTAAATTTATGAATATTTCCTAAGATACTGCTTGCAATGTTGATATTATTAGCAGTATCATAATTGAATTTTACTCCTTCAATCCATGGTGTTAATATAAAAATCATGTCCTTATATTTAACATATTTATTTTTATCCTTCGTGGATAAGATTCTCGGCACTTTTATGTTCCATCTAAAGAGCCATTCTATTGCAGAATAAACAAAGTAAAGATCCTCTTTACTAAAATAAATTTTTTTTAAACAAAAACTTTTACCTATAGAATTAATTTTATATACTGCCCTTTGTTTTTCTGTATTTTTAAATTTGATTGGAATACAATTAGAATATATAATATCATATTGGGAAATAATATTTTTTATAAGTTCTTCTTCTGTTATAAGAGGAAAGGTATTTTTAGCGCTTGTTAACATCATTATACCCTCAAAATAAAGTGTTTATTATAGATTATATGATTTAATAACATATATAGACCAGTATTATTTTATTTTATTTTAAAAGGAATTTAATAATATATATCGAATTTATGCCATAGGTGGTTTTTATGAATATTCGTAAAATATTGGAAGAAAAAGAGAAATCTGTTCTAATTAATGGAGCTTGTTTCTAACATAACGCAAGGTCAAAAAAAATATATTGAAAAACAAGATGATATAAGGACTCCTTTTATGGTTGACAGGGATAGAATAATACACTGCAAATCTTTTAGAAGGCTTAAACATAAAACGCAAGTATTTATAAGAACATATGCTGATCACTATAGGACAAGATTAACCCATACTTTAGAGGTTAATCAAATTGCAAGAACTATAGGAGTAGGAATTGGTTTAAATAACGACCTCTATCGAAGCAATTTCATTATCTCACAATATTGGACATGTAGCTTTTGCTCATAATGGGGAAGAAGTTTTAAACGAACTTTTGCCAAAAGGCTTTAAGCATAATTTAAATAGCATTAGAATATTAACAAAAATAGAAGAAAATGGACAAGGATTAAATTTAACTGATGAGGTTTTAAATGGAATCCTTACTCACAGTAAGATTTCATAAGCAGTGAAATGGGAGAGGTGCTTTTAAGACTTAGAAGTTTTATGTTTAAAGAAGTTTATATGGGGAATAAATTAAAAGAGGAAAGACGGAAAGCTAGGTTTATCTTAGAAGAGCTATTTATGCATCTTTATAACAATATAGATAAACTGCCAGAGTTTTATCTTAATATTGTAAAAGAGGAAGAAAAGTATCAGGGGGTATCAGATTATATTTCTGGAATGAGTGACGATTTTTGCTTACACATGTTTAACGAAATATTTGTTCCGAAAATAGTATTGTATTGAGATTATGAAAATATAGTTTATACTAGGAATTTAATATTAAGAGGTGAAATATTTGATTGATGATGACATCATCAGACGAGTTAAGGAAGAGAATGATATAGTAGATGTGGTTTCAGAGTATGTAAATTTAAAAAAAGCAGGAAGGAATTATACTGGACTTTGTCCATTTCATAATGAAAAAACACCTTCATTTGTTGTATCACCTGATAAACAAATATTTAAATGCTTTGGTTGCGGGGAAACAGGGAACGTTTTTTCCTTTTTAATAAAAAAAAGAAATATCTCATTTAAAGAAGCTTTGGAAATTTTAGCTGAAAATAAAAATATATATTTAGAAAATGAAAAAAATGGCAAAAATAAAAAATATGAATTGGAAAATATAAACAAAGCAGCAGCTAGATTTTTTTTAAATAATTTAAAGAAAAATAAACGGGCCTATGATTATTTTTTAAAGAGGGGAATAGATACAAAATCAATATTTCATTTTGGCTTAGGATATGCAGAAGATAAATGGGATAGTCTTTATAATCATTTAAAAAAAACAGGGTATACTGAAGAAAACTTATTGACTTTAGGATTAATTGAGAAGAGTACAAAAGGTAACTTTTATGATAAATTTAGAAACAGGGTCATATTTCCTGTATTTAATGTATATGGAAATATAATAGGATTTGGTGCAAGGGTTTTAGATAATAGCTTGCCTAAATATTTAAATTCAAAAGAAAGCATGTTATTTAAAAAGGGGTCTAATCTTTATGGATTGAATTTTGCAATAAAAGAAGGTATAAAAGATAATACTATAATAATAGTAGAAGGCTATATGGATGTAATTTCTCTATATCAGCATGGCATATATAATGCTGTAGCAGCTCTTGGAACTTCTTTTACAATAAATCAAGCAAGACTTTTAAAAAAATATGCAAAAAAAATTGTATTATGTTTTGATACGGATGAAGCGGGACTTAAAGCCTCTAAAAGAACTATAGATATATTAAAAGATGTAGATGATTTAGATATTAAAATTATTTCACTGCCAAATGGTAAGGATCCTGATGAATACATCAAAGAAAAAGGTAAAGAAGAATTTTTAAAGCTCATTTTAAAAGCCTATAGTGTCATTGATTTTCAAATATTTTTTATAAAAAAAGGAAAAGACTTAACCAATAAAGATCAAATTATAAAATACATTGAAGGTGTCTTGTCTATTATCAGAGATATTTCTCCCATAGAAAGAGATATATATATTAAAAGACTTTCTTCTGAAACTAAAGTAAGTGAACAATCTCTGCATGAAAGCCTTTTAAAAAAAGGATCAAAGCAAAATAGAAATTATAGAGAATCAGAGAATACTCAAATTGACAATATTCATCAAAATAGCAAAGACCACAAAATGAATTTTAAGGAAAGAGTGCTTTTAAAGATTTTTATTGAAAACAAAACTATTCGAAGCAATTTTATGGATTTTATAAATAGAGAAGATTTTTTTAACAACAATCATAAGATCATATATGATATCATACACAAAAATAAAGATGCTGAAAATTTAGCTTTAAAACTAGAAATTGAATGTGTAAAGAATACTATTGAAGATGATTTTTTTAACATAATGGGATCAAGTTATAATTATGACGCAGATAAAATAGAGTTTTTTATTAAGAATATTGTTAATGAGCTTAGGAAATGTAAACTGGAGGATTTAATGAAAAAAGCAATGGAAGATATAAATTTGTTGGAATCTAAAGGAAAGATAGAAGAAGTCTATGCATTACTTAAAAATGTACAAAAAATTAAAATTCAAATCAAGGATTTAGAAATAGATGAAAGTGGTGATTCAATTGAAGGATAACATAATGAAAATGAATTCAATTAAAAAGCTTATTGACAAGGGTAAAAGCACTGGAAGTTTAGCTGAGAAAGAGATTCAAGATGAGCTTGAAGAAATTGATATCACCCCTGATCAATATGAAAAAATTCTTCAAACTATAGAGTCATTAGGAATTGATATCATAAGCTCAATAGAAGATTTTGATGTTAATGAAGATTTAAGCCTTTCTATTCCTGAGGGTGTGAGCATAGATGATCCTGTAAGAATGTATTTGAAAGAAATTGGCAAAGTTCCACTCCTTTCATCAGATGAAGAGATAGCTTTGGCTGTGAGGATAGAAGATGATGATCAGGCTGCAAAGAAGAAACTTGCTGAAGCAAATCTTAGGTTAGTTGTATCCATTGCAAAGAGATATGTTGGAAGAGGAATGCAGTTTTTAGATTTGATTCAAGAAGGAAATTTGGGTCTTATAAAAGCAGTAGAGAAATTTGATTATAGAAAAGGCTTTAAATTTAGCACATATGCTACATGGTGGATCAGACAGGCAATTACACGAGCTATTGCAGACCAAGCAAGGACTATAAGGATACCTGTCCATATGGTGGAGACTATAAATAAGCTTACTAGGATAAAGAGACAATTAGTACAAGAATTTGGCAGAGAACCTATTGCTGATGAAGTAGCAATCTACATGGAAATGCCCGTAGATAGGGTAAGGGAGATAATGAAAATTGCTCAAGAACCTGTTTCTCTTGAAACACCAATTGGGGAAGAAGAAGACAGTCATCTTGGAGATTTTATACCAGATGATGAAGTTCTTGCACCTGCAGAGGCGGCTGCCTTTACCATGTTAAAGGAGCAGCTCATCAATGTTCTTGATACCTTAACTCCTAGAGAGGAAAAAGTTTTAAGACTAAGATTTGGGCTTGATGATGGCAGAGCAAGAACGCTTGAAGAAGTGGGGAAAGAATTCAATGTAACGAGAGAGAGAATAAGGCAGATAGAAGCTAAGGCACTTAGAAAATTGAGACATCCAAGCAGAAGTAAAAAACTTAAAGATTATTTAGATTAATATTTTTAAAATTAAAATCTATCCATAAGGGTGGATTTTTTTGTATAATCCGTAATATAATTATTAATGGTGATTGATATGGAACTTTCAAGAAGACTTCTTGGTATTGCAAAAATGGTTGAAAAGAAAAGTCAGGTGGGGCTTGATATAGGCTGCGATCATGGATATGTATCCATCTATCTTATTAAAAATAACATTTGTAAAAAGATAATAGCCTCAGATTTAAAAAAAGGTCCCCTTGAAAAAGCTAGAAAAAACATAGAAACTTATGGACTGTCAAATAAAATAGAATTAAGGCAAGGAAGCGGATTTAAAGTTATTTGTGAAAATGAAGTAAACTTTGCAATAATTGGGGGCATGGGAGGATATTTAATAAGAGATCTCTTGCTTCAAAGCCCAAATATAATAAATAAGCTTAATTACATAATAATTCAACCTATGCAGAATATTGAAGTAATAAGAGATCATATTTATGACAAAGGCTTTGAGATCTTGGATGAAAAGATAGTATGGGATGAGTTTTATTACCAGATAATGAAGATCAAAGCTTCAAATATGATATACTCTAAGGAGTATAGAGAAAAATATTCATATTTTGGAGAAAAGCTTTTAGAGGGCAGGGATATATTTGTAAATTATGCTATAGAGAAAAAGATTGAAGATATAAACAAAATTTTAAATTCTCTAAAAGGACAGAGCGAGTCTTTATTAAAAAGAAAAATGGAGCTTGAAAATAAACTAAGAAATTTAGAAGAATTAAGTGATAGTAGATAAATTATAAAAAATAGACCATAAGGTGATCTATTATGAGTTTTTAAAATAAAGTGTTTAAGTTCGTAGAATACTTAAACACTTTATTTTTATTTAGTCACTGTTTCTAAACCTCTTTTTTCAAGTATGGTTAAACTTGAAACATCTAATATTATTCCTTTGCTTCCATCATGTCCATCTATAGTTTCAGCTTTTCCAATTACTTCTATCCAATCTCCTACTTTAGGAATATCTTTATCATATTTAAATTCAAATCCAACTGATATAGCTTTTCCATCCGCTGATGCAGCATTTCTTATTACATAGTGGTGAACATCACTATCATGTGCAACTTCAGTATAAATACCTTCAAGCTTTATAGGGTTGTCCTTATATTCATCTGGATGTAAATAAACATCATTGCATTGAGTTATAAAAGTATTTTCGTCTATTACAAACATTCCTTCAGAGTTTGTAGTATTTACAACTGTGATATTGGTAGTATTTGCAGAAGTAGTATTTGCAGCAGAGGTGCTAGCTGTACTATTAGAAGTGGTATTGCTGTTGCTTGCTGCTCCAGGTGTACATCCTACCATAAAACATGTTATGATACCTAAAAAAATTACGGTTACTATTTTTTTCATCCTTGATACTCCTTTATTGTTATTAACATTATATATTAAAATAAAATATTTTTATTTTAAGCATCACTTCAACCAACTTAATTTTAAAACATAATGAATTTATTATAAACTATTGCTAAAAATGAGTCAATGAAGCCTCGGTAAAAAACTAAAAAATTTATGCTAAAAGAATTTTGCTCATTATGTTGATTTTGTATTTTTATTTTGGTAAAATATTTAAGCTTACTTTTGATAGAGGTGAAAGGGGGCTAAACTATGAGAGCTTATACTTCTTATTTTAAACTAAGGTTTATAAATGGTTTTCAATATAGAACTGCAGCTATTGCAGGAATTGGAACCCAATTTTTTTGGGGCTTTATATATATTATGATATATCAAGCTTTTTATTTAGATTCAACATCTAAAATGCCCATATCTTTTCAGGAAATGGTAAACTACACTTGGCTTCAGCAAGCATTTTTAGTATTTTTTATGCTTTGGATAAGAGATAATGAACTCCTTGAACTTATAAAAAGCGGAAATATATCCTATGAGCTTTGTCGTCCTCATGAAATCTATCCATTCTGGCTTGCAAAGATAATCGCTCAAAGGTTATCTGGTGCTATTTTAAGATTTTTCCCAATAATAATAGTAGCAGTACTTATGCCACATCCATATAAATTAACCCTTCCTAAAAGCCCTATGGCTTTTTTATTATTTGTCATAGCACTAATTTTTGGACTTTTAATCACTTCAACTATTTCTCTCATCACACATTTAGTCACATTTTTAACCATTGAAGCAACTGGAATAATGAATATAATATTTGTAATATCAGATCTTTTATCAGGAAACATTGTGCCTATTCCATTTATGCCAGATTTTTTTAAGACAATATGCTACCTTCTCCCTTTTAGGCTATGTTCAGACTTACCCTTTAGAACATATTCAGGAAATATAGATATAAGAGAAGCAAGCTTTAGCATTCTGCTTCAGATATTTTGGATTTTAATATTAGTGTTTATGGGAAACAGTTTAATAAAGATAATTACAAAAAAGATTGTAGTACAAGGGGGATAAAATAAAATGAAGCTTTTATTTAAGTATTTATCCATACATTTGAAATCTCAGATGGAATATAGAGTTTCTTTTTTGTTCATGATACTTGCTCAATTTGTAACCTTCTTTACCTTTTACTTTGGAATATATGCTCTATTTTTAAAATTTCAAACAATAAAGGGTTTTACTCTGTTTGAAGTTTTATTGTGCTTTAGCACTGTTCATACTGGATATTCCTTTGCAGAAGGATTTGTTAGGGGATTTGATTCTTTTGATAGGCTTATTGTAAGAGGAGATTTTGATATACTTATGGTGAGACCTAAAACTTTATTTCTACAAGTGCTAGGCTCTAGTTTTGCATTTGATAGAATTGGAAGGATAATTCAAAGTTTAACTATACTCTTAATTGCAATGTATAATATAAAGATAGAGTGGACATTTTTTAAAATACTTGTGGTGATTTTTATGACGTTTGGTTCATCTTGTATATTTTCAGGTATATTTATACTCTCTGCATCCTTTTGTTTTTTAACGGTTCAAGGTCTTGAAATAAGAAATATATTGACAGATGGAGCAAGAGAAATGGCATCATATCCTATGGGTATTTATAAAAAAGAATTTTTGGATTTTTTTACATTTATCGTGCCTATCTCTTGTGCAAATTATTATCCTCTTTTATACATTTTAAATAAGAGCGATGATGCAATTTATGGGATACTTCCCTTATTTGGAATTTTATTTTTAGCTTTTTCTATTTTTGCATTTACATTAGGGGTTAAGCGCTATCAAGGTACAGGCTCCTGATAAAAAAAAGCCTTAGGACTAATTTCGTCCTTTGGCATAGGGAGTATTGTGATTAAATAACACAAGTTTTATTTTACCAAAAAATCTATTACAATAAAAGTAATTTAAGCATTTTTTATGATAAAAATACTTAAAATTTACACTTGCTGAATCTTTCTATCCTCATCCTTTACGAAAATAACAACATATATTAAGAATAAAACGGCGAGGGAGCTTAATATTATACATAAAAACAACATGGTTTTAAGAGAAAAGTTTTGAATTATAAATCCTCCAAATAAGGTTGCAACAACCCCACTAAGACCAATACCAGCTGAGTCAACTAAGCTTTGGGCTGTAGCTTTTAGTTCTCTTGGTGAATGTTTATCCACAAAATGCCTCATATTTGGCATATATATAGCATAAGTTACTGATTGTATTAAATATATTAAGATGATGCTTGTAACATTAGATGCATGATATGTCAATATCATTCTTAAAAGATAGTTTATGGATGCAAATAGCATTAAATGTTTAGTCTTAAATTTCTTAATAAGAAGTGGAAAAAGCATCAAAAGAGGTATTTCACTGATTGATTGAACAAAAAATGCAATTCCTTGTTCTCTAGCTCCTCCTCCTAAATTCTTTATTATATAAAAAAGGAAGGAATTTATTGTATTTGATGGTAAGAATATCAAAAATGTGATTATAGTTATTATTATTATATTTTTATTTCTTAAAAGGTGGAGTATATTTTTATTTTTCTTTTCATCTTTCTCATCATCTTTAAAATCAAACATTTCCTTATAATTGTCTTTAATAAAAATTGAAATTGCAACTGTTAAGATTATAAATATAGCAGAGGAAATAAACATGCATTTCCATCCAAATCTTTCAACAAGATTTCCATAACATAGTGCAAAAACTGCATATCCAAATGAAGCACCAGATTTTATCAAACCAAAATATTGTCTTATATAATAATTGCTTGTTAACACCCAAGTGTCAAGAAGACAAACCATAGGAACCTGAAAAAAACCTAAAGCTCCTACTGCTGTGATATATAAAAGTTTTCCACTTACAAGAGGTAATACTATTACAATTAATACAAATATAATTACTAATGATGTGATGAAAACCCATTTTATATTCTTATTTTTATCACAAAAAAAAGATAGTACATAGGTCCCTATAAAGCCTAATATATTTGAAGTAGATAAAATCGTTCCTATAAATGCTGTATCGATATTTTTCGAAGCAAGATATGCACCCATAAAACCTTGAGCTGGAATGATAAGTGCTGAATAGATCATCATCACCATGATAAATGGCAGAATATTTTTTAAAAATTTTTTGTGTTTACTTTTTAATTTGAGCATGGTCACCTCTTAATTTTCTAAAACTAGATATACAATTGGTATTATATATTTATTAAATATATAAATCAATAAATATATTGACCTAAAATTTTTAAGTATGTAGAATGATTCTGAGGTGATTTAATGTTAATTAAAGACTGCAAGATAATATATTTAAATAGGATTGAAAAAGGCTCCATATTTGTAAATCATGGGAAAATAGAAAAAATAAATCCTGAAAATATAGAGGATGATGAAATAATTGATGGGAATGGTCTTTACCTTTCTCCAGGCTTTATAGATGCTCATATCCATGGTGCAGGCGGCAAAGATACCATGGATGGAAGCTTTAGCTCCATTAATCATATTTCAAAGGTGATATGTGAATTTGGAACTACATCTTTTTTGCCTACTACGATGACATGTAAAAAAGATGATATAAATAAAGCTTTAGAGTCAATAAAGCTTGCTAAAGAAAGCGGCACAGAGGGAGCAAATGTACTGGGTGCTCATCTTGAAGGGCCTTTTATAAGTAAAAAAATGATAGGAGCTCAAAATCCTGATTTTGTTATATCACCTTCTACTAAAGATTTTGATGAGATTACAAAAGGATATGATGGTGTTGTAAAAATTGTTACCCTTGCGCCAGAAGTAGAAGGTGCTCAGGATTTGATAAAATATTTAACAAAAAAAGGTATAAAAGTTTCCATAGGTCACTCTAAAGCTACTTATGAAGAGGCTATGGAAGGGATAAGATGGGGATGCTCCCATTCAACTCATCTTTTTAATGCAATGACAGGATTAAATCACAGAGAGCCTGGTGTAGTTGGTGCTGTTTTTGATTCTGACATCACAGCTGAGACTATATCAGATGGAATACATGTAACCTATCCTGCTCTTAGGATTGTATATAAGATAAAGACCTCGGATAAAGTCTTGCTGGTTACTGATGCTATGATGGCCTGTGCTATGGGAGAAGGCAAGTATTCTCTTGGAGGGCAGGATGTCTTTGTAAAAGATGGAGCTGCAAGATTAAAAGAAGGCAATCTTGCAGGGTCTATATTGACTTTAGATAAAGCTATAAAAAATATTAAAGATAACACTGATCTTCCTTTAAATGAGATTGTGAAGATGGCTTCTTATAATCCTGCAAAGCTTTGCAAGAAGGAAAATTCTAAAGGTAAAATAGAAGAGGGTTTTGATGCAGATTTAGTATTATTTGATGAGAATATAAGCATTAAATATGTTATTATAAATGGGAAAAGAATTAAATAAAGAAGTGAGGTAAAAAATATGGCAACTTTAAAAGAAAAAATATTAAATGATGCTCTTAGTATTCAAGATGAAATAGTTAAGCATAGGCGTTTTTTGCATCAAAATGCAGAACTTGGTTTAAATCTTCCAATTACTAAAAAATATGTAATAGATGAACTTGTAAAAATGGGATATAAGCCTCAAGATTGTGGAGAGAGCGGAGTTTTGGCTATAGCAGGAGGAAAAAAGCCTGGTAAGGTATTTCTTATAAGAGCTGATATGGATGCTCTTCCTATTTTAGAAGAATGTGATGTTGATTATAAATGTACAAATGGAAATATGCATGCTTGCGGTCATGATATGCATACTTCGATGCTCCTTGGAGCCGCAAAAATCCTTAAGGAAAATGAAGAGAATATAGAAGGAATGGTTAAACTCATGTTTCAGCCTGCTGAAGAGATTCTTCAAGGTGCTATATCCATGGTTAATGATGGATTATTAGAAAACCCTAAGGTGGATAGGGCTATGATGATTCATGTATTTGCAGGATTCCCATTTCCTGCTGGCAAGGTAGGTATATTAGGACCAGGCCTTTGTTCTGCAGCTTCAGATGCATTTCAGATAGATATAAAGGGAAAGGGTGGCCATGGAGCTATGCCTGAAAAAGCTGTAGACCCTATAAATGTAGCTTCTCATATTCACATTGCCCTTCAGGAGATACTAAGCAGAGAGGTTGCGCCTGCTGAGACTGCTGTTTTAACCATCGGGATGATAAAAGCTGGAAATGCTTCTAATATAATACCTGATACTTGCGAAATGATGGGAAGTATCAGAACATTTAATAAGGATTTAAGGGAATTTATAAAGTCTCGTTTGGTAGAGATAGTTGAATATACAGCAAAGACATTTAGAGCAGAAGCTAAAGTGAATTTCTTATTTGGATGCCCTTCTGTTGAGAGCGATGAAGAGCTTTTTAATTCTACATTTAAAGATTTAAAAGATCTCTTAGGGGATGAAAACGCACTTCTTGCAAAGGAGATAATGCCTGGTGGAAGATTAGCTGGATCTGAAGATTTTAGCTATGTATCAGAAAAAGTTCCATCTGTAATGCTTGGGCTTCTTGCTGGAAATTCAGAGGAAGGATATGAATTCCAAGTGCACCATCCAAAGGTTAAGTTTAACGAATCTATTCTTCATGTTGGAGCTTCAGTTTATGCTTATGTTCCTATGAAGTGGCTTATAGATAATAAATAATTTTTTTAATGCCTCAGATAGATATATCTATCTGAGGCATTTTATAAATATCTTTTAAGATTAAGGTGGTGGGGAATAGGAAAAAATAATTTTAGCTATTGACAAACATATTCTACATGTGTAGAATATAAATAAGACAAATGTAGAAAATGAGATGATTAAATTGAAACAAATTAAAAGACTACCAGACTCTGAATTTGAAATCATGAAGATAATATGGCAAAGTGAGCCTCCTGTTACAACAAACCAGATAATAAAAAATTTAGATGACGACCACAAATGGAAAGCTCAGACTGTGCTTACCCTTTTATCTAGGCTTATTGATAAGGAGTTTTTAAGCACATTAAAACAAGGAAAAGAGAGAGCCTATATTCCACTTATTAAAGAGGAAGAATACTTGCAAATAGAAACAAATAATTTTGTAAAAAAGTATCACAAAAATTCCATAACTGCCCTTATGAATGCTTTCTATTCAGGAAATAACTTTTCAGAAAAGGATATCGAAGAACTTAAAAAATGGCTTTCTGAAAGGAAGTGATATGTTGCAATATTTTATGGTATCGCTTTTAAATAACTCGCTTGTGATGTCTATTATAATAATATTACTGCTTGTTTTTAATTCACTATTAGGTAAAAAATATCCTGCTAAATGGCGCTATTATACTTGGCTTGTTATTGTTATTGGTCTAATAATACCTTTTAGACCAAATTTTAATATTTCAATCACAAAATTTGAAGCTCCTATTAGCGTAGAGTTAAATTCTGATCCTATATTGATTAATAATAATCCAATAAATTCAGTTAAAAAACCAACATTAAACATACCTAAATTTGAACCAATCTCAATCATTTTTTTAATATGGGCTTTAGGGGTAATAATCAAATTAATTTACTACATCTATAAATATAAAAAATTTATGCTTGCTGTAAAAAGGTGGAGCACTATTGCAACAGATATAAATATTTTAAGAATATTTAAAAAGGCTAAATCTATTTTAAATATAGAGGCTGATGATTTATCTGTTAGGATTTGCAAGTTTCCTACTAGTCCAATGCTTGTTAAACTAATTAAGCCTATTATTTTACTCCCTGAGCATGAAATTCCAGCTGATGATTTAGAATTTATATTTTTACATGAACTCACTCACTTTAAACAAAAAGACTTGTGGATAAAGATGCTGGTTTTAACTTCTATTGTTATAAATTGGTTTAATCCCATAGTTTACATCATGGCAAACATCATATATGAAGACTGTGAATCTTCTTGTGATGAAGCTGTAGTTTTGGGAAGAGATTTTGAAGAGAGAAAACAATATGGAGAATCCATAATAAGCACTATAAGCACAATGTCAAAGCCTGTTTTATTGACTTATTTTTATAGCAACAAAAAACGGATTAAAAAAAGATTATTTTCAATTTTAGATATGAGCAAAAAACAATATACGATAGCTTTCGTTTCTATGATGGTGATTGCTTTAACTACATTGTTTTCAAATAATATATTTGCTAAAGCAGAAAATTCTGTAAGAAACAATTCGATGGTAAAAGAAGATATCATAGATTTAGATAATGCCAAAAGTATTATATCTATGGAAAAAGCTAAAGAAATAGCACTTTTAAAGACATCAGGAGGAGAAGTAGTTGAAATGAAATTTGAAAATGATGATGGATTGATGTGCTATGAGATAGAGATTGTAAAAGATAATTTAAAATACAACATTATTATAGGAGCTATGGATTCACAAATATATGAATTTGAAATTGAAAACGACGATGATATTCTAAATGCTGAAAAATTGATCCCTTTTGAAAAGATCAAAGAAATTGCTCTTAATAGAACAAAAGAAGGAAGTATAAGCAAATTTGAGCTTGATTATGAATATGGTAAATATATTTACGAAGTAAAAGTAGTTGATGGCAATTCAAAATATGATATGCATATTGATGCTGTTAATGGAGAATTCATTTACTTTGTAAAAATAAATTGATTTTAAGGAGATTAAAATGAAAAAAAATATAATAAAAATTTTCTGCATAACTTCTATGACAGTTTTATTACTTACAAGTGCTGTATCAGCTGCTACAATTACTGCACAAAAGGCTCAGCAAATTGCCCTTGCAAAAACAGGCGGTGGCTCTGTAACTAAAACAAGACTTGACAGAGATGATGGCAGGCAAGTCTATGATATAGAGATAATCAATGGAAATAAGAAATATACCATGGAAATTGGTGTTAATGATTCAAAAATATATGATTATGAAGAAAAAATAATAAAAGCTTCGTCGACAAATGCTCAAACTCAAATAACAGCAGAAAAAGCTAAACAAATAGCCCTTTCAAAAGCTTCAGGAGGGTATGTTAAATCTTGTAAACTAGACTATGAAAAAGGGGTTAGAGTTTGGGAAGTAGAAGTTAGAAATGGTAGATGGGACCATGATTTTGATATAAATGCTTCTACTGGCGATATTGTTAAATATGAAAAGGATTATGATGATTAGTGAATCTTCTTCTATCTATGTTAAAATGCGACAAGGATATTCCTACTTCTTTAGTAGTGAGAAGAATTACCACTTGCCTTTAAGCAATTAATAAATTATATTTAACTTAAGAGAAAACCGTTATTTAAGGCACTCTTAGAGCATAGCGAGTATACTCTCTATGTTGGGCTGATGTCAAACAGCCTATAGCGCCCGTTTGAGGTAGGAGATATTTAATATTGGTCTGACTACGTTAGATGAGGTGCAAGCTTCCACTTCTATAAGTGGCGAGTAGTTGACAGTCACCAATATCTTTATGAACTATCAAAGTTGGTAACACATTAGAGATACTCATTACCTACAGAAATGTAGAGTTTTTCAGGGCGTAAAACCACTATCTTTTAGGATAATGATTTTACGCCTAATGATTATAAAATTGCTCTCTACCAAAAAAAAGCACTTCCAACTGAAATGCCAATGTATTCAACCTTAGTTTTATCAAAGCTTTCTTTGATCTTATAACATATCTACTAAATTCTTTTATTCCCCTAACTACATTCGCTTTATACTTAAATGGCTTAAATGTTAATATTTATGAAGGTTCAACTTTTATCATACACATACATATTTTTTAAACTTAAAAATACAATTTAAATATAAAATATGTTAATGATTGGAGCAAAATATGGATATTAATTTATAAAAAAATGAATTGAATGAAGCAAATTTAGAACCTAAAGATATAACTGATGAAATAAAACAAGAGGGATTTGATCTATACTTTTATGAAAAAAATCTAAAAGAAAAAGAAATTGAAGCTATTAATAAAGATTATGCTAAAAAACACATTGCTAGGGATTATTTGGATATGAAAATTGCAACATCTAAGCTTGATCTTAAGGGTGATTCTTTTTTTATTGATTATTTTAAAGATTTAAAATATATTCCTATAGATAAATTGAGGGTTTGGGAAGAAGTGTATATTGGCTTAACTAATAGTAATATACTTCAAAAGGCTGATTTAGTAAATTCAATAAGAGAAGTTGGAGTATTCACTCCTCTTATGGTTTTAAAAGATGGTGAGTCTTTTAAAGTTATCCTTGGAGAAAATAGATTTCATGCAATAAAGGCTCTCTATGAGTTAACTTACGATGAGAAATATTCTAAAATTCCATGCTTTGTACTTGATAGCTCTGAGGTTTCTTTAGATGTTTTGAAGGTTTTAAGGATAGATAGCGATATAAACTATAAAGATATCAAAAAAGATGACCTTATGAGGCTTCTTATTAAGAGAAGGGATCTGATGAAAAATTTAAAGGGTC
>JAVBPQ010000120.1:0-13134 GCA_031549525.1 Clostridiaceae bacterium
AACACCATCTTTATAGTTAGATTCACGAAGAAGCTCTTCTCTAATCTCTTCATTTTCTTTTAATCTTTCTTCACCTAAGTCCATATTCATTTTAATAACTCCTACAAATAATATTCAATATATGTATAGTGATTAAAATCAAAAAAAGACCTAAAAGAAAGGGCTGCTGCAGAGCTAATTTTTAGAAGAAAAAACAAATCACTCTAAAAATAAGTAAAAATAGGAGAGCGTATCGTAAAAAACGCCCTCACTTTGCCTATATTGAGGTAGTTTTTCCAATGCTTATACTACTAAGCATATCAGTACTGAGTATTTTTATAGTGTTTCCTTGCTTCCACTGCCCAGTATCCATTTACGGTAGCTAAAAATAACAGAATAATAAGTGGAATAATTCTTAAAATAACAAATGGAGTTTCAAACAAAAATGCTTTCCAAAACATTGGTCCACTCATTTCCCAAAGACCATCGCTAAAATACCAACTGCGAACGTCAAAGAATGACCAATATTTCGGAGATAATATAAAAAAGTATACAATCATCAAAGTTAGTGAACTAAAGCATTGTGATGCAAATCTTTTATATCGCTCCGATTTTGATTCTCTGTCAGAAAAAATATCATCTGTTTGTGCTTTGTCTGGATTCGGCAAAAAATATTGTGAGCCAGAGTGACGAGTACCGCAAACATGTTCCCATCCTGCATCTTGAAACAGAGTTAAATATTCCTCAAATTGAGCCTTTCTAGAAAATGTGCGATAATCTATCCTGTAATTCAAAGCCTGAGGTTTTGCTTGTCTAAAGGTATACACACCAAAAGAGTTATATCTTTCAAGGCGATACCCTTTTTTCGCCATATCGTTTAAAAACTGTTCTTCTTTTTCAAAATCTGAAAAAAACTTAAATTTTTTCATTATTAACTCCTTTCGTATATCAAACTTTCCGATATTGATATTAAGTGTTTTAACCTTTGAAATTCAAGCTTTAATACTTCTTTACCCTCTGGAGTCAAAACATAAACCCTCCTGCGTTTGTCTTCGCTGTTCACTTCATGAATTAGTTTTTGTTTCAATAGATTTTCAGTAGCACCATAAAGCGTTCCAGCTGCAATTCTTACTTTATTTTCGCTTAATTTCTCTACCTTTTGCATAATGGCATAACCGTGAGATGGTTCAATGAGAGAAAGCATAATATAAAAGGTTGTTTCTGTTAGTGGCAATAGCTTATTCAAATTCAATCTTACCCCTCCTATATACAGTGGAGTTGTATATCGTTTAACTGTATAGTTAAATTATATATCGTCCAACTGTATATGTCAAAAGATTTTTTAAAAAAATTATTGTGTACATAGAAAAGAGATGACAAAATGAAGACTAAGTAAAGTGAAAAGTGATATGATATATAAAGGAAAAATCTTAGAAAATTATTAATAATTCTTAAGGAAAAGGAGCTATGCCTGTGAGTTATAAGATACTCATTGTGGATGATGAGCGAGAAATTGCCGATTTAGTAGAACTATATTTACAAAACGAGAACTATACAATTTTTAAATATTATACTGCAAAAGAAGCACTGGAATGCATTGATAAAATCGAGCTTGACCTTGCTATATTAGATATTATGCTTCCTGGTGAAAGTGGTCTTGCTATTTGTCAAAAGATACGAGACAAGTACACCTATCCTGTTATCATGCTGACTGCAAAGGATGCAGAAGTGGATAAGATCACGGGCTTAACCCTTGGTGCAGACGATTATATTACAAAACCTTTCCGTCCTCTAGAATTAGTTGCCCGTGTCAAGGCGCAGTTGCGAAGATATAAAAAATATAGTGGAGGGGTGGTACAGAACGAAAATGTTATCATTCATTCTGGTCTTGTCATTGACATGAATACTCACGAATGTTATTTGAACGAAAAATCGCTGTCACTCACTCCTACAGAGTTTTCTATTCTACGCATACTCTGTGAGAATAAAGGGAATGTAGTTAGCTCAGAACAGCTTTTTCATGAAATATGGGGTGATGAATATTTCAGCAAGAGCAATAGTACCATCACCGTTCATATCCGGCATTTGCGTGAAAAGATGAATGAAACCATTGATAATCCGAAATATATCAAAACCGTATGGGGAGTTGGTTATAAGATTGAAAAGTAAGACGAATAGAAAAGCCGATTACTCTGAAATAAAACGCAAACTTTATTCCTATGTCTTGATTGCAATGGTAGTAGCTGTCGCATTTGTAGTGTTTTTGCGCTACTTTATACAACAGCAGAGGGTTTTAGGGGATTGGATTGTTAATTTCTTAAAAAACAGCTTTCGCTTAGAGCATCAAGATGCTATGATGATATATCAATATACTATACGAAACAATATGGTAATTCTTATATTCGTCGCAATCGCTTTTTGTTTTTTCTTTTTATGCCGTATTATACTCTCTAACTTTATGAGATATTTTGATGAAGTAAATGCTGGTATAGATTCACTTATTCAAAATGAAGGTAAACAAATTGAACTTTCTTTAGAAATGGCTTTTATGGAACAAAAGTTAAACACATTGAAACAGACGCATGAAAAACGGGAGCAGGACGCAAAACTGGCGGAGCAGCGAAAAAATGAATTGGTTATGTATCTCGCCCATGATATTAAAACGCCACTTACTTCTATTATTGGTTATTTGAGCATGCTCGATGAAGCGCCGGATATGCCAGTTGAGCAAAAGGAAAAGTATGTGCATATCACGCTAGATAAAGCGTATCGGCTGGAGCAGCTTATTGATGAATTTTTCGAGGTTACGCGGTATAACCTTCAAACTATTACGCTGTCGAAAAAAAACATAGACCTTTACTATATGCTAGTGCAGATGACAGATGAGTTTTATCCGCAGCTTTCTGCAAATGGAAAACAGTCTATTATTCATGCCTCTGAGGATTTGATGGTATATGGCGACCCTGATAAGCTTGCACGGGTTTTTAATAATATCTTAAAAAATGCCGTAGCATATAGTGAGGATAACAGTGTTATTGACATAACGGCAGGTGTATCAGGGAATGTAGTTTCTATTGTGTTTAAAAATGTCGGAAGTATTCCTAAAGATAAGCTTGCGTCCATATTTGAAAGATTCTACCGATTAGACGATGACCGTTCATCTGATAAAGGGGGTGCTGGTCTTGGACTTGCAATTGCGAAAGAAATAGTCATTTTACACGGTGGGCGCATTTATGCAGATAGCGATGGAAAGCAAACGTCATTTACAGTGGAGCTTCCTATTATGCCAGAGTAGACTAAGGTTATCTCTATTTTTTCTTAGGAAATTCTTAAGAAAGTATCAACTTAATATTAAAAAATAGCTCGTTCTTTTTTGGTAGACTTAATACTATAGGAACGAGCTTTTTTATTCAAATCAACACGAAAGGAAAGAAAGTCTATGCGGCAACAACAAACAAAAAATTCAAGCAACACTTACAGTGCAAGGGAAAGAATAAGAATAAGAAAAAGACAGCATTCCCTTGCCCCTGTAATAACAATATTATTATGTGTTCTCATAGGGGTTTTCTATAATAAAGTTGTTCTCAAATTTAATCGACGAATGACCCCAACTAACAAAATTTCCACAACAAATAAGAGTGCGCCAAACTTGTATATCAACAGCACAAATGCTATCCTTGTGGATTTTGAAAATGGAACAATCTTGTTTGATAAGAATGGGGCTGCAAAAATGTACCCTGCTTCTATGACAAAAATAATGACAGCTATTGTTGCGCTTGAACATATCAAAGACCTTAACGAGAAAGTATTTTTAGATGAGTCGATATTTTGGTCTATCTATAACGCAGATGCAGTAACGGCAGGATTTGTACAAGGTGAATATGTACGTGCCATTGATTTAATATATGGGTTACTCCTACCTTCTGGTGCTGAGTGCGCCATCGGATTAGCTGAATATGTATCAGGTTCTGAAAGTAATTTTGCGGATCTGATGAATGATAAAGCACAGGAGCTTGGAATGAGTGGCACACATTTTATTAATGCCACTGGCTTGCATGAAGAGGGTCACTACTCTACAGCAAAGGATATATCCGTGCTGCTTGCATATGCACTTAAAAATGATACTTTTTACGAGGTCTTTACAAGTGCCAGTCATTCAAGCCAGCCTACTAACCTACACAATGATGGAATAACTTATTACAGCACTTTGTTTTCAAATATGTCCAGTGGATATTTTCATGGTGGCTCTATCCTTGGAGGCAAAACAGGCTATACTGAGGAAGCAGGGCAATGCCTTGCAAGCCTTGCAAAGAAAGAAGGAAGGTGTTATATCCTTGTGACCTGCGGAGCGCAAGGAGCACCAAAGAATAGAAAAACACAAAATTTGCATATTGATGATGCTATTACAATTTACACCGCAATAGCATCAATAGATTAAAATGATGAGGAGAAGCTGTATGTCAAAAATTTATTCTTACTTAAAGCAAATTTTATTATATTTGGTTTTAATTGTATATATTTTTTTACTAGCTAAGATATTGCTATTCAAATATGTTTCGCCATTTGAACTTTTTAGTGTAGAAAGAATTGCAACTAGAACTTATAATTTAATTCCCTTCAAATCAATATATGAATATCTTTTTAGCACTCATTTAGCTATTATATTTGCTTTAACGAATGTTGTTGGTAATATTATTATATTTATACCCTTAGGCATGTATTTGCAAGTATTTAAAAGAAATAAAAAGATTTTCGATTGCATCACTTTAATATGTGTAATTAGTTTATGTGTTGAAGTTACACAGTATATCTTGGGAATTGGTGCTTTTGATATAGACGATATTATTTTAAATACAATGGGAGGATTGCTTGGTATATTTATTTATAAAATTATATATTTAGTGCTGAAAGAGGAAAACAAGACTAGAGAAGCAATTACCTTTTTTTTCTGTACAATTGGCGTGTGTTGCCTTGTTCTTATTAAATTATCAGGATTGAGAATTAGAATTTAATTAAAAAAGAGAAGTAAATCAAGATTGATTTATTTCTCTATTTTTCGTTATGATTAATTGTAGGAATTTTGATTTTTGTGGATAAGAAGAAATTCAAAATAGCGATACCTGCTGCAACTGCAAACACAGCCTGATAACTGCCTGTAGCTGTCCAAAGAAGACCACCTAAAATTGGAATAGACATAGCTACAATATGGTCTATGCTGAGGCCAGCAGAAAGTGTTGGTGTTACATCTTCAGGGTTTACTGATATCTTTCTAACATATGTAGAACGCGCCATTTCCACTACACTCATTGAACTGTCAATCACATAGCAAGCACACATAATAAAAACAGCCACGCCTTTTGAAAAAAGATTAGATGAAAACATGTAACCAAAGCAAATTACAAACATCAGTGCAGCTTCACAAGAAAGTACGAACCGCTCTCCAAGTTTATCAATAGCCTTACCCACTAAGGTCCTGGTAGCTATACTAATAATTGCAATTATAAATCCTAACATTGAAAACCAAATTGGACCTAAATTAAAGATTGTAATTAAAACCCAAGGAGCAAATGTTAAAAAAACTTGTTTACGCCCACCATTTGTCATGCTTAATATGTAATATAATGTATACCGTTTGTGCAGAAAGAATCTAACTTTTTTCTTCTCAGCTTTTGGTTTGTCCATTTTAAGAAGAATAATTGCTGCAAACATATAGAAAACTGCTGCAATAATAAATGCAACATCATAACTCATATGAAAAAGCCAGAAACCCAAACCAACTACAGCGTATCCAAATAATGTTGCAAACAAACCATATGCACTGTAAAGTCCCAGACGCTTTCCATATTCTTTAGGGTCAGACAAACTCATGCCAATACTTGGTATTAGTGGCATAACAATATGCTGACCGTAGCTATACACTACAAGCCAAAGAATCATGAAACCAAATGTAGGTGCCAGTAAACCCATGCCAACAAGCCCAAGAGATGCAGCGATCATGCCAAATGCAGCTAACCTGATATCTCCTAAAAATGCAATAAAACTAAGCACAAGCATGATTGTTGCACCAGGGAGTTCTCTGGGAAATTCAACCATGCCACGCTGTGCTTCAGTAAGATGATATACTCCGCTTAAATAGTTGGCAAATATAGGAGTATATATACCAGATGCTACGCCAGTGAATGTGCTAACAAGTAACAAAAGCTTAAAATCCCTATCAATTTTAAGGCGACTCTTGATATCTAATGTGATAGATCGAATATTCATAATGATCTCCAATATAATTTATTAGTAAAAGGATTTAATTATACATACCTTTTAAATTATATCATATTAAAGCAAATAAGTATTGCTGTAAAACAATCTAAATTTTAAGATTGCATCTATTGACATCCAAATTTTGAATTGATATTATTATGACTGAACGTCAGTCAATGAAGATTTTCTAAATAGAAAATTTAATAAAGGTGATTTTATGTCAAGAATTACAAAAAGTTATGATGAAAGACGAGATGAGATAATCAAGATGGCCCAAAGCCTTTTTTTGAAAAACGGCTATGAAAACACTTCTATAAGTGATATTGTAGACTCTATAGGAGTTGCTAAAGGATTATGCTATCATTATTTTAAATCAAAGGAACAATTATTTGATATTGCTATGAAAGATTATGCAGATAAATTTACAAATGAAATAATCTTAATAATAAACAACAAAGATTATTCAATTGAGGATAAGATATTTCATATTTTGATCATAATAAGCGAAATAAATTCTAATTTTAAAAATATGGACAACTCTACACAATATATAAAATTACATAATAGTTTAATGCTTGAGGTAACATCAGCCCTCATTGAACCAGTTTCAAATATGATTTATGAAAATTTAGATAAAAACGTTTCAATGGTAGAAGATACTAGTGAAGTTTCAAAGTTTTTGTTGTTTGGAATGATGGGTACCATAGAGTCCATGTTTAAAATGAAGGATTTAGGAGATATTAAATTGAGATTTATAAATGTGATTAAGCTTGTTAAGTGTATTTTTGATTTTGATTTAAATAGTATTTTGGTTAGATTTAAGGAGGCGAGTTTTAATGGCAAGTAAAACTTTAATAAGGCTTTGTGATATTTGTAAAGAATATATAGTAGGTGATGGCAAATTAAAAGCTGTGGATAATGCAAACTGTGAAATATTAGAGGGAGAGTTTGCGGTAGTTTTGGGGCCAAGCGGTGCAGGTAAGAGCACCATATTAAATTTATTAGGTGGAATGGATAGAGCTACAAGCGGTGATTTATTTGTTGATGAGGTTAATATTACAAAATATAATGAAAGGCAATTGACTACATATAGAAGGCAGGATGTAGGCTTTGTATTTCAATTTTATAATTTAATGCCTAATTTAACTGCTAAAGAAAATGTAGAACTCGCTAAGCAAGTAGGGAAAAACACCCTTGATATAGAATCCGTCATGAAGGAAGTTGGACTTTATGATAGAATGAATCATTTTCCTGCAAAGTTATCAGGTGGAGAGCAGCAACGAGTTGCCATTGCTCGTGCGCTTTGTAAAAATCCAAAGCTTCTTTTATGTGATGAACCAACTGGAGCTTTAGATAGTGAAACAGGAAGAAATATACTTGTACAATTGCAAAATATGAGCAAAAATTATGGTAAAACCGTTGTAATAATAACTCACAATTCAGCTATACAAGAGGCCGCAGATAGAGTGATCCATGTAAGATCTGGGAAAATTTCTAAGGTTGAAATTAACCAAAATGCAAAACCTATAGAGGAGGTAAGCTGGTGATGGATTCTCTATTAAAAAAAGTTTTTAGAGATATGTTAAAGAATTGGCCACAGTTTTTATCCATATTGATCTTAGCTTTTCTTAGCGTATATGTTTATTCAGCTATTGAATCTATGTGGTATGGTATGGAAAAAGAAACTAATGATTATTATGAAGAGACCAATATGGCAGATATGTGGATATATGCAAATAATATATCAGAAAATGATGTTGAAAATATAATCAAACTCGGCGGCATAAAAGAAAGCGAAAGAAGGCTTACATTTACAAGTAAAGTAAAGCTTCCTGATGATCCTGAACTTGAGATCAATATAGTAGAAAAAAATCAGATTTCAAAGAGCTTTATATCAGAAGGAAGCTATATGGATTTTCATTATTCAAAAAACGGCTGTTTTTTGAATAAGTCTTTTGCTGATGCAAGAGGTATAAAGGTTGGAGACGAAATAGTACTTGATGTTTTCAAAAAGGATTGGAAAGTTAAAATTGCAGGTTTAATATATAATCCTGAATATATAGTGTATACAGGAGATGCTACAAGGAGTATCCCTGATCATATGCAGGTTGGTTTTGCATTTATTAGTGAACAAGCTTTTAAAAACAAATTTAATTCTATAAATTATTCTACCCTTGTTGTAAAGTTAAATGATGGTCTTGATACATCAAAATTAAAGAGAGAAATAGAAAATTATTTCGGTGATAGATTTATTACAATCACAGATAGAGATAGTCAAGCAAGCTGCAAAAATGTTCACGATAGAGTAATATCTTTTAAAACCTTTGCTTTGGTATTTCCTGTGGTGTTTTTTCTCTTAGCCCTTTTAACAATGCTCACAACTATGGTGAGGCTTGTGGAAAGTCAACGGACCCAGATTGGAACTCTAAAAGCTTTAGGATATTCATCTATGCAGATATTGTGGCATTATGTTTCTTATGGAATATGGATAGGGCTCTTTGGTGGAATAATAGGTCTTTTTTTTGCCCCAATTACAATACCTGGACTTGTCTATAAAATACAGGATAATTTATTTATTTATCCAAGTTTAAAAGGTCATTTAAATTTAAATAGTTATCTATCTGTAGGGCTTATTGTTCTTTGCTGTGTATCTGCATCTATAGCTGCATGTTATTCAGAATTAATACATCTTCCAGCTGTAATAATGAGACCAAAGTCACCAAAGATAGGTAAAAGAACCTTTCTTGAAAATATATCTTTTTTATGGGATAAATTTTCTTTTTCTATAAAGTGGACAATGAGGGATATGGGTAGAAATAAAACAAGATCCATTATGGCAATCTTAGGCGTTATGGGTTGCATGGCTCTCCAATTAAATGGACTTGGTCTTCTCGATTCTGTAAACAATTTAGCTCCTTTGCTTTTTAAGGATGTATATGTTTTTAATCAAAAAATAGTGTTTAAAAGCGATATAACTAAAAGTGAAATAAATGAACTAACAAAGCTTATTAAATCGGATTCTCAGCTTGTAGAAGAGAGGGGAATTCAGATTAATTTTAACAAGAAGATGAAGAATTTTGCGCTTATAATAAAAGATAATGGAAATATGTGGATTCAAAAAGATGAGGATGGAAATATCGTTGATCTTCCAGATGATGGCATATTTTTAACCCATAAAACTTCTGAGGTAATAGGTGCTAAGGTAGGGGATATTATCGATTTTAGATTGGTAGGAGAGACTAAATGGAAAAGCGCAAGAATTTATGGTATAATATATCCTCCGATGCCTCAAGGCGTTTATATGTCACAAAAATATTGGGAAAGTTTAAATTTTGAATTTAAGCCTACATCCATAATGACGTCTGAATATGTACAAGATGATAAATCTATTGAAAATAAAGATTATGTAAGCAGAGCTTTTGATAAGCAATCTCAAATAAAAGATATCAATTCTCTCCTTGGAAGTTTAAGAACTGTGGTGCTTATCTTTACTGTCTGTGCAATAACTCTTGGAGCTGTAGTTTTATATAATCTAGGTCTTCTAAATTTTACAGAGAGAATTCGTGAATTTGCAACCCTTAAAGTGCTTGGATTTTATCAAAATGAAATAAGGAGTTTAGTTTTAAAAGAAAACATATTTTTTACTATTTTTGGATGGATCATAGGAATACCTACAGGCATGTTTTTAGTGGATTTTTGCATTTCTGCTGTTTCTCCTGAAAATTTAGAATTTCATTCCCACATAAACACCTCAAGTTTTATTATTTCCTCTATAATAACGATTTTTTGCTCTCTTGCAGTTAATATAATTTTATCGAATAAAATAAAAAAATTAGATATGGTAGAATCTCTTAAATCCATAGAATAGTTGAAAATTTTAATATTTAAAGTTTAATAAATTGTTTACATATAATATCTAATATCTTATTTTATTGTTAATATAATTTATTAATGCTATAATTTATATATACTTAATATGAGCTATAAAAGTGAGGAGATAAAATGACGGTTTTTATATTGAAACTTATAGCTATAATTACGATGTTAATAGATCATGTTGGTGCTATTTTTTTTCCGTTTGATATGGTTTTTAGAATAATTGGACGGTTGTCATTTCCTGTTTTTGCTTTTTTAATTGCAGAAGGCTACACCCATACGAAAGACTGTAAAAAGTACATACAAAGGATATTTTTATTTGCAATGATCTCTCAAATACCATTTTATTTAGCTTTTAATGAGGGAATTACCTTTAGTGCTGCAGATATTCCTCAATATTTTTTTCACGATCTAAATGTTCTTTTTACATTTTTATTTGCACTCATTGCAATATGGTGTTTTGAAAATATGAATAAGATAGTTTCCATATTAGTTCTCATATTTTTATTGCTGCTTTCTACAGCTATAAATACTGATTATTCATATTATGGCATTTTACTTGTATTTGTATTTTATATTTTTAAATCAAATATTAGTAAAATAATTGGATTCTTTGTCATTCATTTTTTTTATACAAATATGTCTTATAACATATTAAGTTTTGAAAATGGTGTTCCTTTTATAAATTTTCTTGCATTTTCAGATCTTACAAGAACACTTTTGATTATAACTCCACTGGTATCTTCTATTTTTATCTTATTGTATAATGGTAAACTTGGAAATAATAAATTAAAATGGTTTTTTTATGCATTTTATCCAGCACATATATTAATATTATATTTAATTAAAATTTTCTTTGTACAATACTAAATCATATAAAATATCCGAGGTGATAGGATGAACAGTTTTAAAGATAATGATAATAATGATAAAAATCAAGACCGATTTAATGAACCTCAAAGTATAGAAAATATGTTAGGAGATGAAAAAAGCAGTAAAATAAATCTTAATTCCTATGATTATTATGATACTACTCTAACCAATTTGCCTAAGATTAATTTTGACGATAATAATATAAATAGGTCGATTTATATGTCACAAAATATAGAAAATAAAGACCTGAATTTAAATACTAGTAAATACAATCAAGTATATGACAATAGCAAAAATTCAAATGATATAAGAAACAGTTACAATTCCCAATATAATGATCAAAATAATAATTCAAATAACAATCAAAGTAATGATCAAAATTTTACATATAACAATCAATATAATAATTTAAATAATTTTAAAAAGGTTTCAAAAGCACCTAGAGTATTAGGAATAATTGCAGGAATTCTAGCTATTTTTAGCATAGTTGGTTCTTCCATTGGCTTTGGCATAACATTTGCTATTACCAATAGTCCATATTTGGAAGATTTAAATATGGAGGAACTTATGCAAAATCAATATGTTATGAGTATGGCAATGAGCATAACTCTCATATGGATTATTGTTGCATTTATTGGAATCATGTCAATTATATTTGCTGTTATATCCACAAAATATGTAAAAGCTTCTGCTATAGGTTTTTTAATATGTACTATATTATTTTTCATGCTGATGTTTCCTGGCTATGGAGGGTCCTTTCTTTCATTTGTGCTTTGTTTAATTGCAAGCATAATATGTTTTAAAAATTTAAGAAATTATTGATTTTTAACCTCATCCTTGTGAATATTTAATATTTTTAAAATAATAAATATCGCCATTTATGGGCATAATAGAAGATTATAATAAATATATTTTTAAATATTCATAGGGGTGGTAAAGGTGAATGATCTCAATAATTATAATTTGAAAGACCAGCTTGAAAAAGACACAAAATCTTTGATAAATGATTCCATTCATTCTTTTAACTTGGGTAAAACTTTAGAGATAGATGAATATGATTTACAAGGTTTTACAAATGAAATAAAAAATGCAGATAGTTTTTCGAAAAATACTTTAAATATACCTAGAATATTGAGTATAATTTCTGCAATAATTAGTTTATTTGCCATTCCTTTTGCCTATTTTTCATCAGTAATATTGTTATCTTTAAATAAAGAAATGAGTACTAAAGATTTGCTTTATTTTATAAATCAAAAATATCCATATGTTATAGCTCCTATTGCGGTTTCAATTTTATATGGTGCTTTAATAACTGCAATTGGTGTTGCTGTCTTTATTTTGAGTTTTACAGCTGTAAAATATATTAAAATAACTTATGTTGGTCTATTTATATGCTCCTTTTTATATTTTTTATTGATTATACCATCAATTGGAGCGTCATTTATTCAATTTGTTTTATGCCTTATAGCTGCCATCATAGAGTTTGATAAAAAGAGATTGAAATATCAATAAGAAGGGTTAGTTTGATGAATATGAATGAATATGAACATACTAAATGGGATAACAATTTCAATATTGCTATAAAATTGTGTATTGTAGCTGGCATACTTAATTTTTTATTTGCAATAATAGTATTTGTATTTAATATAAATCACCTGTATATAACTGCTCTTGGCACTAAACTTATATTTTCAGAATTTATGATAAATCTTATAATCACTATTTTGATATTGATTTTTCTTTCAATTGCAAGCTTTGTATTTTTATTTATATATAATCAATCTAATTTAGTAGGATTTATAGGATTTATTTTATGTGGTTTTGTATGTTTATTTGCTTTGTTTATAGAGTGGAAAGTTGTATTACTGCAGTTAATTTTATATAGTATATCTATATTCATCATGTCTAAAGATAATTTTATGTCAACTACTCGCCACTTATAAAAGTGGGAGCTTGATATTATATTAAGTTCGGTTGAATAGCCTAAGTTTTAAATAATTACGTTGTGCAAAAATATATAGTTACCTATGGATGCTCCACAAGTCCGTAGCTCTAAGTGTAGTGATTAAAAATCTCTGATGAGTAGGAGAAGTGTTGCTACTTCAAAACTTTGTATAACATTGGCGATGTGGACCTACCTTCATAAGGATT
>JAVBPQ010000118.1:0-29266 GCA_031549525.1 Clostridiaceae bacterium
AAATCTTAGAATATATATTATTGATTAGGAATAGATATGGATAGAAAAGAAATTATAGATTACTGTCTGTCATTTGATAATGTTTATGAAGATTATCCTTTTGATGATAACTGGGCAGCTTTAAGGCATACTTTAAATAAAAAAGTCTTTGCATTTGTATATGAAAGAAACAATAAGCTCTTTATAAATTTAAAGTGTGATCCTGTGCAAAGTGAATTTTTAAGAAGCTCTTTTGAGGCTGTAACTTCAGCATATCATATGAATAAGCTCCATTGGAACACTGTCGATTTAACATGTAGTATACTTGAAAGTATTCTATACAATATGATAATGATTAGTTATAATTTAACAAAACCTAAAGTGAGGGATAAAAATGGATTTAAATGAGTATATGTTTAAGAGGAAATCTACAAGAAGATATGATTTAACTCCGCTAAAAAAAGATATCTTAGATAAGATAGAGGAATTTTCCAAAAATATGACTCCTCTTTACGATGAAATAAAGGTAGATTACAAAATTGTGGGAGCAGATGAGGTAAAAAATTTATTCCCTATAAAAGCTCCTCATTATTTTATAATCTCATCTGAGAAAAAAGAGGGATATCTTTTAAATGTAGGTTTTATGTTTCAACAGATGGACTTGTTTTTATCGAGCCTAGGTCTTGGCAGTTGCTGGCTTGGCATGGCAAAACCTATTGAAAAAACAAACAAAGAATTTGAGTTTGTTATAGTGCTTGCTTTTGGAAAAGCTTTAGAAAGTCCCTATAGAGAGATATCTGGTTTTAAGAGAAAGGATATTTCAGAGATTTCAAATAAGAATGACCCTAGAATTGAATGTGTGAGACTTGCGCCTTCTGCAAGTAATGGACAACCATGGTATTTGTTCCTTGAAGACAATAAAGTTCATATTTACAGTGAAAAGCACGGATTTATTAAATCAAAAGTCTATGAAAAAATGAATAAAATCGATATCGGCATCGCCCTTTCTTATCTGTACATATCAAATAGAGAAAATTTTAAATTTCATACAGAGGAAAATCATAAAGATTTAAAAAATTATAATTATATTGGATGTGTAAATTTATAATTATAACTAAATATTGATAAGGTCCTCCTATAATTTCTTAGGAGGACCAAAATATTATTTTCTAATTTTATAATATATGGATGAATTCTTAAACCCTTTTTTTATTGCATCTTGTTGAACAGATTCTGAATTGCTTTTAACTCTAAAAGCAGCTATATTGACTTTATATGCTTCTTTTTCTTCACTTATATATGGTGAAAATCCTTTTGATTTTGCATCACTTTCAGCTTTTTCTGCACTTTTCTTATCACTAAAAGAACCAATGCTCACCACATAAAAACCTATATTGGGATTTTCTGCATATGATTTTATAGAATTAAAATTTGAAAAAATTACTTTTGCTTCGCTTAGCACATTGTTTATGGATTTTAAAAAGGTCCCTTTAGCCTCAATTGACATATATAAAGGTACTCCATTTGATATCTTATAAAAAATGTATGATGATTCCGTTTCATTATTAGTCCATTGTTTAACAATATACATATTGCTTTGCTTTTCCGTAATCTTATATTTAATTCCATATTCCTTTTTTCCATTATATAAACTTGTCACCCATTTATCTAAAGAATCCCCAGGTATAAAATTTGCAACATAAGGCATCTTCTCCATATCTTCTTGAAAGTATAATGTTTCATTTGAAAACACAATGGTTAGAGAGTTACCTGCACCTTGAGCCTCATTGGTATAAGCAACACTATGGTTTGAGCCTAACCCTCTTTTCATATTTTTTGAATAATAATAACTAAAATTTAAATTTTTATCACTTATTGGGATTAAATTGTTAAAATATTTCCCTGATTTGCTCAATTTATCTATGGCAGCAGTTGGCACAGCAGCATGTACAACATTAAACGTGAAACCTTCAAAAAAAAACTCTAACAATAAAAATGTCACAAGTAACAAAAGTCTTCTTTTCATTTAATCTTCCTCACTTTTTATAAGCATACATAGCATAAATTTTAACTATTATAGCATACAAAGTTATAAAATTACAATAAAGTAAATATTTATAAATTTTACTAAATTTCAACAATATGTATTATATTAAATTTTGGGCATCATAGAAATTAACATATTCAATATGATTTTATAAAATTATATTAAATACCTTATAGCACACAACTAAAGTTGTATATCATAAGGTATTATATTATAAATACATATTATAAGTAGTCTTCTTTTTTATCCTTTATATTAAAAAAACAAAACTCCAAAGATTCATCGATGAGATTCATAACTTCATCCACCCTATCTTGCATTTTTTTATTGTCCTCAATGAGATCAAATTTTATAATCCATGCAGGGTTATAGTCATCATCAATATCTTCAATTATAAAACCCTTATCTTTAAATTTATCATAAGGAAAAATATCAAAAATAGCTGAATATTCCCAATCTTCCACATCTTTATTTGTATCAAAATAAAGATTAACATGCTCTCCATCATAAAAAAATTTTTTAATATTTTCATTATTATAAATAGTAAATGAACCTAGCTCTCCTTTATAAGCCCCAGTTTCTTTATCAATTTCCATCAAAATTAAATTGTTATAATCCATTTCAATACTCCTTTTGGTTTTTATTAGTGCATTTTTTGCATAGGACATCAAAAGAAGCATTATTGCAGGAAATGCACTTCACCTTATGTGTATGGTTAAATGTTTTCTATCTGCCAATTGATGGGAGCTTTATCTAAATTATTTAAAATTTCATTAGTTTTACTAAAATGCTTGCATCCAAAGAATCCCCTGCTTGCAGATAATGGGCTTGGATGTACTGTTGTTAAAATATAGTGATTTTTATTTGTTATTATCTTAGCCTTTTCTTTAGCATTATTGCCCCAAAGCAAAAATACTATTGGCTCTTCCCTATCATTTAAAATCTCTATGATCCTATCTGTGAAATATTCCCATCCCTTTCCTTTATGAGAATTAGGGTTTCCTTCTCTCACAGTCAAAACAGTATTTAAGAGCATAACTCCTTGCTTTGCCCAGCTCACTAAATATCCATTATTTGGAATAAACAAATTCAAATCATCTTTTAATTCCTTGTACATATTCAAAAGTGATGGAGGAATTGCAACCTGTGGTTTAACAGAAAAAGACAAACCATGAGCCTGATTAGGTCCATGATAAGGATCCTGTCCTAAAATTACCACCTTAACTTCTTCATAAGGAGTTAATTTTAATGCATTAAAAATATCATTTTTATCTGGGTAAATAGTTCTCGTATTATATTCATTTATTAAAAAAGATCTTAAATTTATATAATACTCCTTTTCAAATTCATCCTTTAATAATTCATCCCAAGAATTGCTTAATTTTACCATAAAACTCCCGCTTTCATAAATTAATTTAGAATTGCTATTAAAAACATTATTTTAATGCCTTTATTTATAAATTTTTCTTCATATTCTGTGATAGTATTATCATAAAAATTTTCATTATGAAGGTCATAGGTCATATATTTTATTCTAAAATAACTTTCCATAAAATATTTTTTTGAGTCTTCAAAGAGCTCTTTATCATCAGTTTTAAACCATATCTCCGAGCCCATTTTAAGAAAAGATCTATATTTTTGTAAAAACTTAGTATAGGTTAGTCTTCTCTTTTTGTGGCTGTTTTTAGGCCATGGATTGCAAAAATTTATATATATCCTATCTATCTCATCTTTATCAAATATTTCCTCAATAAATGAAATCTGAAAAGGAATGAGCCTTGCATTTAAAATGTTTATTTCATTTAATTTTCTTAAAGCATTTATTAAAACCTCATCTTTTCCATCCATTCCAATAAAATTGATATGGGGATTTTTAATGCACATTTCTCTTAAAAATCTCCCATTGCCACACCCTAGCTCTAAATAAATGGGGTTATTATTTTTAAATTCATCTCTCCATAAACCTTTATATTCCCTTGGATTTAAATTAATTAAAAAGCTTTTTTCCATCTCTGGTCTTGCGTACCATTTTTTTCTCAATCTCATGTTTATAAACCTAAAAAAGCATCTTTAATGTTACTAAAAAAACTAAAAATATACGCTACAGGAATACCAATAATGTTAGAATTAAAATTTAAAATTATGATCAATATAATAAAACTTATAGCTCCAATTTTATTGGATAAAATATTTAATTTATAACCAATTTTTTCAGGAAATAAAGAGACAAACACATGAAATCCATCAAATGGAGGTATGGGTATCATATTGAAAACAAACATAGCACAATTATAAAAACATGAAATATTTATCATATCATATATCACTTTTGCAACGTTAGTAGGAACTTCAGCCTTAGTTGCATATATTACAAAAATTATATTTATAATAGTGAAAATAAATGCTAAAACTAAATTAGTAAGAGGTCCAGCAAAGGAAACACATGCTTCCCCTAATCTCTTGTTTTTCATCTTTGAAGTATCAATATGCACAGGCTTAGCCCATCCAAATCCAAAGAATATAAAACACACAAGTCCTAATATATCCACATGCCTTACAGGATTTAAAGTAAGCCTTCCCTCATAAACAGGAGTATTATCTCCAAAAATAGTAGCAACCTTAGCATGAGCATATTCATGAAATGTAAATCCTAAAATAAGCCCAGGTATCATCAAAGTTTTGGTATAATCCAATTGTTGTAAAAAACTCATACAAGCTCCTTTATCTATCTAAATAATTTTAAAAATTATAATTTAACTTACCTATGAATTTATAATTTGTTATAATTAATAAGCTATACTATTAATTGTAGTATATGTTTTTCACGGAGGCAATCTTATGTTGAAAAATAAAACAACCACTATATCTTTGATAATACTATTAATATTTTTTTTGATAACAGGATTTTTATATTTTAACGGAATAATTAAAATAAATTTTCAAAGTAAAGAAAAACAAATACAAGATATAATATCTTTATCACAGGAATATATGGTATCAAATAGCTTTGAAGATTCCATGTCCATATTAAATGATGGGCAAAAAAAATTCCCAGATAGCAGAGAAATCGTAAAGATGAAGATATTTAATTATTATATAACAGATAAAATAGAAAATGCAAATAAAGAATGTGCTGTGCTTGAAAAGATGGATTTATTTACAGAAGATAAGATATTTTTATTGAAATACGCTTTATTTACAAAAAACATACCTATGAAAGAAAAATATGTAAAAGAGCTTGAGTCAGTTTATACTAAAACTAAAAATGTTTATTATATTTTAGGATATGCTTATTTAATAGATGGAAACATTAAAAAAAAGAATGCAATGTTCGAAATGGGTTATAATAGCAGTATATATCTAGATAAATATAATGCTAATTATTTTTTATATGAAAATAATTTTGATAAACTATATAAATTACTTAGAAACGAATGGGATGATGATGGATTTACAGTAGATATGTTTTTTAATTTAAGCCTTATATCCACTCCAGAATTTTCAAAATACGTAGAAGAAAAGAGTAAAATTTATGAATCTGAGTTTAACAAAATAGTATTATCCACACTTTATTATCATTCAGAGCGATATGCTGAAGCAATACTTCTTGTTATAAATATGACTTCAATGGAAAACAATATTCCATATAAACTATTGTTATCTGATTTATATGATAAATTAAATTCTAAATCAAAATCCCAAAAATTAAGAGGTGAAATCGTAGCAACAAATCTAAATAATCCATTTATTCACTATATTTTAGCAAAGGATGCTCTCATAAATAAAAACTATGCAAAAGCTATGTCTGAAGGTATAAAAGCTTCAAACTTAAATATCAATTATTTAAATGTATATTTTGATATTTTCTATACATGTTATAAAGAGAATAATGATATTGTAAATTCAAGAATAAGTTTAAAAGAAGCCTTGTTTATAAATCCTTATGATGCTAACATACATAATGCCTTTGGAATACTTCATTTTAATAATGATAACTATGGAGAAAGCATTGAATGTTTTAAAAACGCTATAAATTTAGATGACACCTCAGTTCAATACTTTATAAACTTATCAAAAGCATATAATGCAAATGGTGAGACATCAAACACTATAAATACTCTCAAAGAAGCCTTAAAGCTTGAGGAAGCTGAATCTACATTAAGCGATTTAAGCTATGAATATGTTAAAAATTACGACTTTAATAATGCAAAGGTTATTTTAGATAAACTAAATAAAGAATACCCTCTTAAGCAAAAATACAAATACCAATTGGCAGTGATAAATTGTTATTTAAAAAAATACAGTGAAGCTTTAACTTTATTTGAGAAAATATCATCCCCTATTTCTGATTCTTATTACTTTAAAAGCAATTTAATTTCAGTAAAATTATTCTTGCATAAAATCGAAAAAGAGGAAGCCATAAATGAATTCACTGTAATTTTAAAAGAAAAGATCCCTGAGGATTTAAGAGATAGCTTGATGAAAAACATTGAATCTATAAATTCATCAAATTTAAATTTAACGCTTGTATTCTTTTATAATTTATGACATACTTTATTAATTTAAACTTATATTGTTTATCTTATTTGTCACAATAAAAATTCTTTATTTTAGAATTTTTATTAAAGTTATTTTTAATAATCTGTTGCTTGTTGACAATCATAAACTACATAATATAGTATATTATATAAACACAAACAAAATTTATTCGGATATGGAGTGATATAATTATGTCAGCTTCTATTAAAGATGTAGCAAGAGAAGCAGGTGTTTCAATTGCCACAGTATCAAGGGTATTAAACAATGTAGACGTTGTAAATGATGATACCAAAAAGAAAGTGTTAGAAGCAATCGCAAAGCTTGGATATCGACCTAATATAATTGCAAGAAGTTTAAAAACTCAAAAAACCAGTACTATTGGCATAATAGTACCAGATATATCAAGCCAATTCTATCCTGAGATTGTAAGGGGAGCAGAAGATGTAGCTAATATATATTCATACAACATAGTATTGTGTAATACCGATTTAGATTCTGAAAGAGAACTTGAATATTTAAAGATATTAAAGGAAAAAATGATTGATGGTGTTTTATATATGAGCAACGCTCTAGAAGATGAAGTTATAAAACTTATCAATGAACTAAAGATTCCAGTGGTACTTATTGAAACAAAAGATAAGGAAAATCATTTTCCAAGCATTACAATAGATAATGAAAAAGCAGCATATGATGCTACCTCATATCTATTAAGCTTAGGCCTTAAAGATATAGCCTTTATTGGTACGCATCCAAATGCTGAAAATGCCCTTTCAAAGAGATTTAAAGGATTTGAAAGAGCTATGTGTGAAAAGGCATCTGGAGTAAACTGTGATTTAGTATGTTTTAGCGGTATAAAACCTCAAGATGGTGCAAATGTTGTATCCACATTCTTAAAGGGTAAAAAATTTGATGCTATATTCTGCATTTCAGATGAACTTGCTATGGGCGTAATAAATGAACTTAGAGAGCAAGGTATAAGGGTTCCTGAAGATGTGAGTGTAATAGGTTTTGACAATATATTTTCATCATCTATATACTATCCAAAGCTCACAACAGTAGCACAACCAATGTACGATATGGGCTCTGTAGGTATGAGGATGCTCATAAAAATCATAAATAAACAGCCTATGGAAAATGAACACTATATCCTTCCTCACGAAATAATAATCAGAAACTCAACTAAATAATAGAAAGGTTCATGCAAAATCATGGACCTTTTGTCTTTGGAGAAAATATGAAATTAAAAAGAGAATTCTATTTAAATGATACCTTTAGTGTAGCAAAAGATCTTTTAGGAAAGATTTTATATAGAAAGATAGATGATATTGTATTATCTGGTATGATAACAGAAGTCGAAGCATATTGCGGAATCTCTGATAGAGCTTGTCATGCTTATGGAAATAGAAAAACTAAAAGAACGGAAATCATGTATAATATTGGTGGATTTTCCTATGTCTATTTTATATATGGTATGTACTATTGTTTTAATGTGGTTACAAGGGATATAAATATCCCAGAAGCTGTGCTTATAAGGTCTATAGAGCCAATTAAAGGGATAGAAGTAATGAGTTTAAACAGATATAAAATGGAATATTCTAAATTAAAAAAATCACAAAAATCTAATTTAACAAATGGACCAGGTAAAGTCTGCAGAGCTTTAAATATAGATAAAAGCCATAGTGGTATTGATTTAACCTTAAATGAAATATGGATAGAGGATGATGGATTTTACGACTTTAAAGTTGAATATTCAAAAAGGATTGGAATTGAAAATTATGGTGAAGCAAAAGACTACCTTTGGAGGATGATATTAAAAAACCCCGTTAGTGAACATTCACTAAGTAAATGAATTTCACATACAATATTACATCTATTTATTTATGGAGTGATTGTATTGCTATTTGCTCTAATATTAGCTGGAGGCAAAGGAACAAGGCTTTATCCACTTTCCCGATCAAATAAACCAAAACAATTTTTAAAGATTATAAATAATAAGAGCTTTATAAGAAATACCATTGAAAGAATCAAATCTCTAGTTGAGATTGATAATATATATATAGTTACTAACAAAGATTATAAAAGTTTAATTTTAGAAGATATTCCAGAAATCAATGAAAAAAATATCATTACAGAACCTGACAATAAAGAAACTGCAACATGTATTGCTCTTGCAGCAATTAAATTATTAAAAATAGATACTGATGCTACAATGCTCGTATTTCCATCTGATCATTTTATAGATGATAATGATATTTTTTTAGATACAATAAGTTCTGCTATAGAAATAGCTGAAAGAAAAAGAGGCCTTGTGACTATAGGAGTACCAGCTTTAAGACCTGAAACTGGATATGGATATATACAATTTGGTGAAAAAATCACCTCAAAATCAGACGCATATAAAGTAGACCGATTTACTGAAAAACCAAATTTAGAAATTGCAAAAGATTTTATTCTTCGAAAAAATTTCCTTTGGAATACTGGCATATTCATATGGAGATCTGATGTTTATTTAAGAGAGCTTGAAAGATATCTTTCAAAAATGCACAAATGCCTCATGAGGATATATCAAAGTTTAGACGAAGAAAATGAAAATGAAGTAATAATTGAACAGTATTCTAAAATAGATGGCATATCCGTAGATTTTGGAATATTACAAAAGACGAGAAAAGCCTATGTAGTTAAAGGCTCATTTAAATGGGATGATATAGGAAGTTTTTCATCTATTAGTAAATTTTTGAATTACAACGATTCAAATTCATTTGTTGGTAATATCTATTTAAACGAAAGTGAAAATTGTTCATTTATTGGGGAAAAAAAGCTCATCATAGGATTTGGGCTTAAAGATTTAGTGGTAGTAGATACAGGGGATGTGCTTCTTGTTATGGATAAAAACAGAGAACAAGAGGTAAAGCATTTAATAAATAATTTAAAAAATAAAGAGGAATTTAAAAAGTATTTATAATTATTTTAAAATTAAAAATATTGATGTATAATGTAACTAAGTTAAAGATAAAAGCGCTTGCTTTTATCTACTTTTTATATAGGAGGTTCCTTATGCTCATTATAAAAGGAATTGCAGCATCAGATGGATATGCTATTGGTAAAGTTTTAATAAAGCCAGAGATTAAAATTTCAAAACAAGATAAAACTATAATAGATATTAAAGATGAAATCAATAAATTTCAAAATTCCCTAGCATCTTCAAAATTACAGCTACAATCTATATATGACAAGGCTTTAGCTGAGGTTGGGGAAAAAAATGCAGCTATCTTTGAAAGTCATATTGCACTTCTTGATGACCCTGAGTTCATTGAACAAGTGGAAAATAAAATCAAAGAAGATGAGATAAGTGCAGAAGATTCAGTGGAAATTGTTAAAAACCAATTTGTCTCAATCTTTGAATCCTTAGATGATGAATATATGAGAGAGAGAGCAGCTGATATTAAAGATGTATCTGATAGAATCATAAAAAATATCCTTGGCATAAATAATGAATTTTTTATAGAGAATGAAAATACTGTCTTAATAGCTCATGATCTATCACCCTCTGATACTGCTCAAATGGATAAAAGCAAGGTGATTGGCTTTATAACCAATATAGGCGGAAAGACATCCCATACAGCAATCATGGCAAATACGCTGGAATTGCCTGCTATTGTAGGCACAACAAATGCTACAGAAAATGCCAAAAATGATGATACCATCATCATAGATGGTACAAAAGGAGAAGCATATATAGATCCTTCAGGAGAATTGATAGATGAATATATAATAAAGCAGAGATTGTTTAAAGAAGAAAAAGAGAAATTAAAATCTCTTATAAATGTAGATATGTGCTATAGCAATAATAGAAAAATTTACATAGCTGGAAATATAGGAAAACCTGATGATGCAGATAAGGTTATTGAAAATGGAGGAAATGCAATAGGGCTTTTTAGAACAGAATTCTTATATATGGATAGAGATACTATGCCAACTGAAGATGAGCAATTTGAATCTTATAAAACTGTTTTAACTAAGATGAATAAAAAACCTGTTGTAATAAGGACTTTAGATATAGGTGGCGATAAGAAACTATCTTATCTTAAGATGCCAGAGGAGATGAATCCATTCTTAGGTTATAGAGCAATAAGGCTATGCCTTGACAGAGTGGATCTTTTCAAAATTCAGATAAGGGCGCTCCTCAGAGCTTCGGTTTTTGGAAATCTTGCTATAATGTTTCCTATGATCTCCTCTTTAGATCAGGTTATAAAATCAAAATCCATAGTGGAAGAATGTAAAATTGAACTTAAAGATGAAGGAAAAAAATTTAGCGATAACATAGAGATAGGTATAATGGTTGAAATACCATCTTCTGCACTAATTGCAGAAGAAATAGCTCCTTATGTGGATTTCTTTAGCATAGGGACAAATGATTTAACGCAATATACTCTAGCAGTTGATAGAATGAATGAGAACATATCCTATTTGTATAATCCAATGCATCCTGCTGTTTTAAAGCTCATAAAGATGACAATAGATGCAGCACATAAATTTAATAAATGGTGCGGCATGTGTGGTGAACTTGCAGGAGATCTATCTGCAATTCCAACTTTAATGGAATATGAATTGGATGAGTTCTCTATGAGCGCATCTTCCATATTAAAGGCAAAGAAAAAGATAAAAGAAATCTTAGATTTATAAAGCAAAAAACTCTTTTATAAAAATTAGTTGAGGTGTTTTACAATGGATAAGAATTTTACAAAACAAGATGAAAATTTTGAAGATGAATATGATTTTGAATTAGATGAAGATGAAAAAGATAAAACTAATTCAACATTAGGAAAGAATTTTGAACATTTATCTAAATATTTAGAAAAATCTATTAAAAAACTAGATGACGTTGAAAATAAAAATAAGTAATGACAAAAAGCTACTGCAAACTGATAAAAATTCAGTTTGCAGCAAGTTTTACTCCTTCTTTATTTTAACTTTTCCATAAGCTCTATGCCAAGATCATTTAATTGATTCTTGCTTACGACATTTGGAGCTTCACTCATTGGGCAAGCAGCATTTTGGTTTTTAGGAAAAGCAATTACATCTTTTATATTTTCCGTATCAGCTAAAAACATAACAAGCCTATCAAATCCATAAGCAATTCCACCATGAGGAGGCGGACCAAATTTAAGAGCTGAAAGTAAAAATCCAAATTTATTCCAAGCTTCTTCCTTTGTAAAGCCTAGTGCACTAAACATTCTCTCTTGTATATCGCTTCTATGGATTCTTATGCTCCCTCCCCCAATTTCTTCTCCATTTAACACTATATCATAAGCTTTAGCCCGTACATTCTTCTTATCTTCTTCTAAAATATCTAAATCCTCATCCATAGGCGATGTAAATGGGTGGTGTTTTGCAACATATCTATCCTCTTCCTCAGAGTATTCAAATAGAGGAAATTCTGTTATCCATACAAAGTTAAATTCATCTTTATTAAACAAATTATATGTCTTTCCTAATTGAAGCCTGAGGGCACCTAAGGAGTTCTGAACTACTTCTTCCTTATCAGATACTAAAAAGATCATATCCCCTTTTTCTGCCCCTGTCACATTCTTCACATCTTCTATTTCTTTTTGAGTTAAGAATTTTAAAATGGATGATTTTATCTCCTCACCAAATGCTATCCATGCAAGTCCTTTTGCCTTATATGTTTTAACAAGCTCAACTAATTTATCTATTTGCTTTCTTCCTAAGCTCGCTCCATCTTTAAGGACTATAGCAGAAATCCTTCCATCCTGCTCTAAGCAATCTGAAAAAGCTTTAAACTCTGATGATGAAAATGCGCTAGATACATTTTTAATCTCCATGTCAAATCTTAAATCTGGTTTATCAGAACCATATCTTTCATATGCCTCTTTATATGTCATCCTTCTCATAGGAAGTTTAACATCTATTCCCTTTATCTCTTTAAAGACCTTTTGAAGGAGCTTTTCATTTATCGCTATGACATCTTCCATATCGATAAAGCTCATCTCAACATCTATCTGAGTAAATTCAGGCTGCCTATTTGCTCTTAAATCCTCATCTCTAAAGCACTTTGTTATTTGAAAGTATTTATCAAACCCTGAAACCATGAGGAGCTGTTTAAATATCTGAGGAGATTGCGGAAGGGCATAAAAGTTACCTGGATAATTTCGTGATGGTACCAAATAATCCCTAGCACCTTCAGGAGTGCTTTTTGTGAGCATAGGTGTCTCTACTTCGATAAAGCCATTGTCATAAAAAAATTCCCTTACAGATTTATAAGCCTTATTTCTTATAAAAAATATCCTCTGCATATCTTGCCTTCTTAAATCAAGATATCTATATTTTAACCTAACTTCCTCTTTTGCATCTAAATCATTCCTTATATAAATAGGAGGTGTTTCAGATTCTGAAAGTATTTTAAGAGATTTCCCTAATATCTCAACCATTCCAGTTGGCATATCAGGATTAGGAGATTGCCTTTTTACAACGCTCCCTTCTATTGCAACACAATACTCTGGTCTTATTAAAAAAGCTTTCTCATAGGCCTTTTTATCTATGTCTTCTCCAAATACAACCTGAACTATTCCTTCTCTATCCCTTATATTTATAAAATATTGAGATTTAAAATCTCTCTTTCCTTGTACCCATCCCATTATGATGACATCTTTGCCTATCATGTCTTCTTTGATCTCACCACACATATGGGTTCTTTTCATATTTCCTAAGCTTTCACTCATATTTATTCATCCTTTACTTACTAATTCTATATATGATTTTTTATCCTCAATTAGCTTATTTACATCTTTTATATATCCTCTTAAATCCTTGATATTCTTTTGCCTTTTTATCTCATCACCAAAGATAAATTTAGACACTCCATCACATCCAAAGGCTAGTATATTTTGCTTCTCTTCCATTATCAAAATATTGTATAAGCTCTCAAACCCTTCTATTGAATACCCTATGTTTTCCATAGAACCTATCATATTCTTTTGTCTATATAGATAATAAGGTTTTAAATTTAATTTTAAACAAAGATCATAAGAAGCTTCATACATCTTCAGTATTTCATTGTGATAAATGGACTCCTTACCTAATACAATATCTTCATGAAGCTTTGAGCTTCTTTTAACGGATAATCCATGGACAGTTATGCTTTTAGGCGAAAGGTTATATATGCTCCTACATGTATTATCCATATGCCAAGATGTCTCATCCTTTAACCCTACGATTAAATCCATATTTATATTTTTAAACCCTTCATTTACAGCCATGTTATATGCATCTATTACATCTTGTACAGTATGTGTTCTGCCAATCTTTTTTAGGGTTTCATCGTTCATTGTTTGAGGGTTTATGCTTATCCTATTCACCCCATAATATGACATGATCCTAAGCTTTTCTTTTGTTATGGTATCAGCTCTTCCACATTCTACTGTAAACTCAAAAATATCATTATGCTTTACAAAAGAATCATATATCCTTTTTAACACTCTTTCAAATTGTCTTTCATCAATAGAAGTAGGAGTTCCTCCTCCAAAGTAAACAGTGCTTAAAGAAAAATCGTCTTTAATATACTCATAGATCTCATCTATTTCTAATAAAAGAGTGTTTATATATGGATCTACAAGGTTTAAATTTTTATCTATTGGATTTGATGTAAAAGAACAATAATAACATCTTGATGGACAAAAAGGCATGCCAATATACATGCTATAAGAATTTTTATTTATTATTTTTGAGATTAAATCCTTTTCTTTTTTAGAAACACTATAGCACAATTTAGCTTTGTCTTCATGTGTCAAATAATTTTCTTTATAATATCTTACAATGCTATCCTTACAAAAGCCTTTTTCTATAAGCTTATAAGCTATTTTGCTAGGTCTTATGCCTACGAGGGTCCCCCAAGGCATTATCTTCTTTGTTAAATCCTCTAAAGATATAAATAAGCATCTTTTTATTTCATCTTTATCCATCTTGTTTATCAATCTATAGGAATACTCTTTTTCTTCTACTTTCACACAAAATATATCATCCTTAAGGCTTAATTTTATATGCCCATTTCCTTCTTTTATCATCTCTATATCGTGTTCATAAAAAAACATCTTTATCATATTATATAGATCATAATCTAAGCCTTCAAAATCTCTCTTAATATATAATTTAGACATACATGTTGTTTTTCTTTTCAAAACCTATGGTAGTGCTAGACTCATGACCAGGATATACCTTAACATCATCATTTAAAGTAAATAATTTATTTTGTATACTGCTCTTTAGAGTTTCTTCATTTCCACCTTGCAAATCCCATCTACCTACGCTTCTTCTAAATAGTGTATCACCGCTAAATAATGCATCTTCTGCTAAATAGCACACTCCGCCTAAAGTATGTCCTGGAGTTTCTATGACACTTATCTTAAGACTTCCAAGCTCTATTACATCCCCTTCACTTACCCATCTGTCAACAGGTATATAGTCCATAAATCTAAATCTTCCTAATCCGTTTTCTTCGTTTTTTCCCATAACAACTGTAGGACCATAAGCCTTCTTTATGCTCCTTACACCTTCTGTATGGTCATTATGCCCATGAGTAAGCAATATATATTTAAGCTTATAAGAAGAAAATTCGTCAATTATGTTAGAAAATTCTGCACTTCCACAATCTATAAGAGCCATTTCCTTAGTCTTATCATCTATTAAAATATATATATTTGATGAGTATAACCCGATGGGGAACGTTTTAATTATCATATTTCACCTCAAAATAATTTTTTAGAATCGATCAATATAGTTACAGGTCCATCGTTTACTATATTCACTTCCATATTTGCTCCAAACTTTCCTGTATATACATTTATTTCTTTTTTTATTTCAGATACAAAAATTTCATAAAGCTTATTTGCTTCTTCCCCTCTTAAAGCATGAATAAAAGAGGGTCGATTACCTTTTCTAACATCCCCAAAGAGCGTAAACTGAGATATGACTAATATCTCACCACCTACATCTTTTATGCATTTATTAGTGGTCCCTTCTTCATCATCGAAAACCCTAAGGTTTATTATTTTTTTAGCTAAATATATGCTATCTTCTATAGTATCATCATTACAAATTCCAAGCAGTACATTAAATCCATTGGATATTTCCCCTATTATCTTACCATCAACACAAACGGAACTCTTTGATACCCTTTGAACTACAGCTCTCATAAATAAACTCCTTAACTTGTTGTTCTGAACACATCAGATACACCTTTTATCTTCTTTATTTTCTTTATGATAGATTTTACATTATCTAAGCTTTGCACATTTATGGAAATAGTTATAACAGCCATCTTATCTTTATTAACTTTAGCACTCAAATTCTCTGCGTGAACCTTATGCTCTAAAAGCACTGCCATTATATCTGTCAAAAGCCTATCCCTATCATTACCATTGATCTGAAGCGTAGTGATAAATTCACCAGTATTCCCACCAACCCATTCAACTTCTATGGATTTATTTCCATCTTGCAAAACCAGATTTTGATAATTTGCACAATCCTCTCTGTGAACAGAAACTCCTCTGCCTTGAGTTATATAACCTGCAATTTTATCACCAGGTACAGGATTGCAACACTTTGCATATCTTATAAGTATATTTTGCTCTCCCTTTACTACTATACCTTGCTTTCCTCTTTTAACTTTTTTAAGCTTTTCCCTATCTAGTTTTTCTTTTTCTATCTTTTCTTGCATTTCTTTGAGCAATTCTTCATCGCTTTTATGCTTTGGATAAAGCTGCTCTTTTATCTTTAATGTTAAACTAGATGCGCTTATATCTCCTACACCAACTGCAGCATATAGATCATCCACATTATATATGTTTGCTCTTTTTATCATGGTGTCAAAAATATCCGTCTTAAATATTTCGCCAAAGTTAAAGCCTTGTTTTTTAGCTTCTCTCTCTAAAAGCTCTTTTCCTTTAGCTATATTTTCTTCCTTTAATTGCTTTTTAAACCAACTTTTTATTTTAGACTTTGCAGAGCTGCTCTTTACAACGCTAAGCCAATCTATATTGGGACCCTTTGCATTATTTGATGTTAAGATTTCTACAATTTGTCCTGTTGATAATTTAAAATCAAGAGGCACCATTTTACCGTCTACCTTAGCACCTACACACTGATTGCCCACATCTGTATGAATTTTATAAGCAAAATCTATAGGGGTTGATCCAAACGGAAGGTCCATAACTGAACCCTTTGGTGTAAATAAATATACCTCATCAGTTATCAAATCATTTTTTAAACCTTCCATAAACTCGCTGGCATCTTTTACTTCATTTTGCCACTCTAAAAGCTCCCTTAGCCACGAAAATTTAAAATCACTAGCTACTGCATCTGTTAACCCTTCTTTATACTTCCAATGGGCTGCAATTCCATATTCTGCTACTTTGTGCATTTCAAAAGTTCTTATCTGTATCTCGAATGTTTTACCTTGAGGTCCAATCAATGTAGAATGCAATGACTGGTACCTATTTGGCTTTGGCATAGCGATATAATCCTTAAATCTTCCAGGTATTGGTTTAAAAATCGTATGAACAATCCCTAAAACCGCATAACATTCATTTACAGTCTCAACTATGACTCTAATGGCAGTCAAATCAAATATTTGATCTATAGTCTTGCTTTTATCATGCATCTTTCTATATATTGAATAAAAATGCTTAGGTCTTCCTTCTATATCATTTGGTATGCTTTTACTATCAAGATTTTCTTTTAATATTCCAACAATATAAGCTATGTATTTTTCTCTCTCGACCCTTTTTTCAGCAATAGCATTCACAATTTCAAAATAAGCTTCAGGATTTGAATATCTAAGGGATAGATCTTCAAGCTCCCATTTGATTTTAGACATACCAAGCCTATGAGCAAGCGGAGCATATATGTCTAAGGTCTCTCTTGCAGTTTGTTTTTGTTTATTTTCAGCTCTAAAATTTAAAGTTCTCATATTGTGGAGCCTATCTGCTAATTTAACTATTAAAACCCTGATGTCCTTAGACATTGCCATGACCATTTTTCTTATATTATCAGCAAACATCTCTTCTTTTGTTTTCTTTTCAATTTTAGTAAGTTTTGTTACACCATCTACTATATCTGCAAGTTCCACCCCGAATTTTTTTACAAACATCTCATATGTAAATTGTGTATCCTCTAAGACGTCATGAAAAAGCCCAGCTGCTATGGTTATAATATCCATTTTCATATCAGCTAGAATACAAGCCACTTCTGCTGGATGTGAGATATAGTCTTCTCCTGAATCTCTCTTTTGACCACTATGCCACTCCTTTGAAAACTCATAGGCTTGAATTATGAACTCCCTATCAGTATTATTTATAAAATTTTTATCAATGATGTTCAAAAGCTTTACTAAATATTCATCCATTTTAACTGCACCCCTGATATATTAAAAGCTGGTCTAAAACATACCAGCTCAATTAAATTCATCACTGTGATAATTTAAATTTAATAGTATCTTTAAAATAAATTATATATTAAAATTCATATTGCACAAGAGAAAAAACATCATATTTTTTGAGCTTTTCTCTCCCGCCTAATCCAGTCAATTCTATAGGAAAAGCTATTGATACCACTTCTCCACCTAACTTTTCAACAAGCTTTGCAACTGTAAGAATTGTTCCCCCTGTAGCTAAAAGATCATCCACAATTGCAACCTTTGTACCTTCTTTAAAGGCATCCTTGTGTATTTCAAGTTCATCACTTCCATACTCTAAATTATACTTTATAGAGATTGTATCGGCTGGTAGCTTGCCTTTCTTTCTAACAGGTGCAAACCCAATTCCCATAGCATATGCTATGGGAGTTGCATACATAAATCCTCTTGATTCAGGAGCAACTACCATTTCAACCTTTTTATTGTTTAATTCTTTACATAATTCCTCAATTGTATACCTTAAGGCATCTTTATCTGAAAGAATAGGTGTGATATCTTTAAAACTTATACCTTTTTTAGGGAAATCTTCAATCACTCTAATTTTTTCTTTTAAGTCCATATTTACCCCTCCTGTTTATTTTTAATCAAACATAAATTGCAAAAATATTTTACAATTTGCTCTGCTCTATCAGTAGAATTTGTCATTAAAAACTCAATTAAAATCTTAACATTATTAATTTTCTCACTATTACTTGCAAACTTTAAATTATAAAATTTATTTATATTATCGCTCACTGCTTTAATAGATTGAAAATCTATATCATAAATTCCCATATATTTTAACATGGAAAGAATTCCTGCATTTTTAGTCTTCATTATATTCACAATACCTTCATTGTATAATTCCAAATTTTCACCTGTAAGCTCTTTTTCACAAGATAAAAATTTTATAACTAAAATATCTAAGTATCTTTTATAAACTCTTATCTTATATTTACTAGAAATGGCCTGAATAAACTTATAGACCACAACCAACAAGTTTAAATCTTTAAATGGATAAAAAGAATCTATGTCCCAAGGAGTTATGTGGATAAATTTATTGTTAAAGGTTTGTTTTTCTTCATTGCTTATCAATATAACTTCTATATTCAAATTTAATTTGATATTATATATATCATCCACACAATAATTATTTCCAATTAAAATCAAAAGCTTACAATTAAGAAAACTGAGCTGATCTTCTAGCTTTAAATATTCTTCTGTGCAATTTACATGTTCTTGTAAAATAAATTCTACCTCTGCGTCTAAGTAATTGAGTATGAGCAACATGATCACTGCAGAAAATACAGAATCTATATCATTTTCAACATATAATAAAATTCTCTCTCTTTGGTTAATCCTGTCTTGTAGTGTTTTAGTTGCAACTTTCATATTAGTGAACAAAAATGGGTTGTATAAATTTCTATTTTTACTCATCAATCTGTGCTGCTGGATACCACTATCTTAAGATATGTGGAGGAAAGTAGCTTCTCCTTCCTTTTTTTTAATTAATGCGTACCTAATGCTTTTAAGGTCTCCGGTACGCTGGAGCTAGTTGTCTTTCACCTAGGGCTATTGACTCTCCATTAATAATATAGTGCCAGGCTTTACCTGGCAATATAATTTAAAAAATCAGAGTTTTTGACTCTGATTTTTGCTACCTAAATGAAGCATTAACCATCAGCATACTTAAAATATTTAACCAAAAATATTATTTACTAGCCTTGTTCTCTTTTAATTTTAACCATAGAGAATTTGTTAAAAAATATGAGGAGTATAATGACAATAATAAGATTATAAAAGCTATTAACATATATACTCGTAGAACAGGAAACATAAAAGCTAATACTAATGCTGTACATAACAATATCAATTTAACAATAATATTATTAGTAGTAGTATCTTGATATAGATAATTCATCACATCATCTAAGATGACCTTTTTCATTTTCTTCATTTGAGCTTCTATAATGATGGAATTTGATATATCAAAATAAAATAAAATCACAATTGATATAATTATCATAGATATAAATGAAATATTAAGTTGTAAATTAAATAATAAAAACATCGCAAAAATTAAAACGATATTAAAGATATTTGAAACTGCATTTGCAATACCATATTTAACTCCTAAGAAAGGTATCATAGCAATAAAAGAAAAAACTATACAGACAACGATCATAATTAAACATGATCTTAAATCAAAGTTAAAAACCTTAAATGCTATATTTCCAGAAATATCAGCTTTTTCAGCTTTTAAAGAAAAATCAGTTTTGACTGTATTAAATATCTCATCTGCTTTCTCTTTGCTATTTGTGAATATGTCAACTTTATTTATATCATCCAAATAATGAATATCTGCGCTATTATCAATCTTCTTTACGCTGCTAGCTAATTTATTTTTATCGTAATTTGCTTCTTCTAAGTTTATCGTAACTAAAGCCCCTTTTGATATGCTTCCTGTTAAAGTATTTGCCTTTAATATAATTACGACAATTCCCAAAACTAGCATAACTGCTGATATGATATACCATTTACTTTTTATGCTTTTAATAATGCCAAGTAAATTATTCAAACCTTATACCCCCTTAGAACCTATAAAAGTATTGTTTTCATTTGCAATTCCCGAATTTATGCTTGATTTAAATAACAGCCTTGTTATAATCATTATGGATACTAACGTACATGCAGAACCAAGCATAATAGATAGAGCAAATCCTTCAAAAGGAGCAGTACCAATTAAAAATGTAATTACACCTATAAATATAATCCCTGCATTTGAAAATATTATCTGTTTGCTTATCAAGGAATAGGTATGATCTATTGAGCTTATCAAGCTTCTATCTTCATTTGAAAGTTTCTTAATATTTGAAAGTACAAATAAACTTGAAATAACCACCACAATAAATGATGCAATCATTCCAAACAAAACAGCTAAATTGAGAGTTTCTCCTAAATTTATAAAAACTATAAGCCATATAAGGCCCCAAGAAATTATAGAAACAAGGGTTAAAATACCAGACGTCTTGTATAATACAAACAACAAAATTCCTAATACAAGAAGTATTATAGCCATTGCAATAGCAGCTTTATTTCCAATATTTTCACCTAAAGAAGCTTTAACTGGAAAATCACTTCCAATCGAAGTGCTAACTGGTAATTTTCCATCATTTAGCATAATAGAAAGCAGTTCTATAGTATTTAAATTGCTAACCTCGCTTACATTCCATATTCCATCTTCAATCACTGAAGATACAGTTGTTTGCACAAACTCTTCTCCATCTAGTGTAAAAGCCAATTTCTTATTTAAATTTTCTTCTGTTATGGTTTTTAGTTTAGCTTTATCCTTAAATGTAAGATGCAATGAATAAGATTGAGCTTCTTGATTAACTAATCCTCCGCAGGATTTAACATCATCACCAGTTAATACAACCTTAGCTTCAGGTTTAGGTTCAGTTGTAGTATCAGTTGATTCCTCAGGGACTGTCTTTATTTCAACAAATCCAACTGTAGAAAGGAACTTACATAGGTCAGTTCTCACATTTTTAGCGGCCTCTACCCTTATATCTTCATTTCCTATAACCATGACAGAAGTATTTGCATTTATACTTTTAAGCCTCTTAGTTATTATACTTATAGCATTGTCAAAATCTTTTTTATCAGCTGGAGTTTCGTTTGCATCTGTAGTGTCACCGGTTTTTGTAGCTGTAACATGAACATTAAATCCTGTGCCGCCTTTAAAATCTAATCCTGCATTTATGGCTTCTTTAAATGTCAAAAATCTATAACCAAAGGCAGTTGCCCCTCTTAGAGCTAAGAACGAAAGCAATATCAAGATTAAAATATATGTAATCAAAAAAACCATGCTACCTCGGTTTGGCTTTGTTGAATTCATCTTATTTTTCATAAAAACCCTCCTTATGTAAATTGTTTTGTAATCCGCCACGCTAAAAAAATTATATTACTTTTGTTTTTTATAGTCAATATACTAGTTCAATAGCTCTTCAGATTTAAGGGCTAGTGCACACTCAATCCTTTTCATCTGCATCTTACAACCTATATCATATGGCACATGAATATCTTCGTTAAAATTATAATTATTTGCCTGACACCCACCACTACAATAGAACCTTGCCCAGCAAGCTCGGCATTTTGGCTTATTATATACATGTGCTTCTTTAAATTCATACCCTAAGCTCTCATCAAATGTTCCTTCTATTATGTTGCCCATTATAAATTTTTTATTGCCAATAAATTGATGACAAGGATAGATATCCCCTTCAGGAGTTATTGAAACATATTCATGACCTGCTCCACACCCTGAGATCCTTTTATAAATACAAGGACCACCTTCTAGGTCTATGGCAAAATGATAAAATTTAAACTTATCCTCTGTATTTATCCTTTTTTTCATCTCGTTAGTCAATTTATCATATTGTTTAAAGATATCATTAAGATCACAATCCCTTATTGAAAGCTCATCTTCCTTTGGTAAAACCACCGGCTCTATAGATATTTCTTTAAATCCATTTTCCACAAGATGCATTACATCATTATAAAAATCTATATTTTCTCTTGTAAATGTCCCTCTCACATAGTATTGCTTATTATCTGAGCGCCTTTTTACCATCTTTTTTATCTTAGGCATTATGATATCATAAGTTCCTTTTCCATCAAATCTCTTTCTTATTTTATCATTCACTTCTTTTCTGCCATCTATACTGAGTATTATATTTTCTATATTTTCATCTATAAAATCTATTATTTCATCATTCAATAACATAGCATTTGTGGTAAGTGTAAATCTTATATTTTTGCCATATTTTTTTGCTTCTTCATTTCCATATTGAACTATTTTTTTAACCGTATCAAATGCCATAAGCGGCTCTCCACCAAACAAATCTATTTCAATATTTTTTCGCATACCGCTCTTTTCTATGACAAAATCTATTGCTTTTCTGCCTACTTCAAAGGTCATAAGGCATCTTGCGCCTTTATATTCCCCTTCTTCTGCAAAGCAATATGTGCATTTTAAGTTACAATCATGTGCAACATTTAAACATAGAGCTTTGATATATGATACCCCGTCGACTGACTTTTTTGCTATATCTTCATAGAGATCCTCTGTATATAGCTGATTGTTATCTATAAGTTCTCTTATTTCATCATAAGCCTCTCTTATTTCATCTTCATCATATATATCCTTTAACCTATGTATGACATGATCTATACTCTCTAGATTTTCTTCATCTAAAATATCAAAGATCAATTTATCTATTATGTGTAATGAACCTGTATTGACATCTAATACATAATATTCATTCTCTTGTTCAAATTTATGTATTAACATTTGCTCCCCCAAATTGTAAATTTAGAATCATTCTCAATTTAAAAAGCAGTAACCAATAAGTTACTGCCAAAAATAATAATTTAATTTCTTTCACAAGCAAGATTGGCAACGGTACAAGATGTTTTACATGCCGATTGGCATGAATTTGCACATTCTTTACATCCTAATTTTTTCAAACTGTTCTTTATATTTTTTGAAGATACTGTCTTTATATGTTTCACCGAAACACCCCCTTTTATCTACATGCAATAGTGATATTATATCATATTTTTATGCTATTAGACAACTTAAAAAATTATAATACCTAAATATTTATCCCAAGCATTCCAGACAACATACCTACAGCAAGACCAATTATAAATCTAAGCACGATATTATTGATTCCAAGTGTAGCTTCATGACCAGCTCCTATGGATATTATGAGCATAATCACCAAATAAATTCCAGCGACGAAAAGCCCATTTATCCATCCATTTTTATTTATTTTTCTTGTTGCGAATATAGAACCATAAATTATGCTAAGTGTAGTAATAACTATGTAAAATGCAGATGAAATTGCAGGTGGAGCAGATTTATAATCTCCGACGATTATGCTGAATATCAAAATAGCTATGATAGTAAAGATTACAGCTCTTATAACTCCTTCTCCTATGTGCAGAAACATTTTAGTGCTCAAAACTATACCTCCTTAAAATAAAAAACCCTCTTTTTATCAACTTATGATAAGTAAAGGAAATTTATTCTTAAGGACGATTTTATTTTTTATCTTCCTTTATCTCTACTGCTTCTTTTTTATCATCTGCTTTATTTAAAACAGAGTGAATTCCCCTTTTATCTAATTTAATTCTAACCCTATCTGGTCCTGTTTCAAGAATAACATAGCCTTCATCAACTTTAACCAATTTACCAATAATTCCACCTGTGGTAAAAATTTCATCATTCACCTTTAAATTTGAAAGCATGCTATTGAAGTTTTTTCTCCTTTTCCTCTCAGGCAAGTAAAACATTAAAAGCATAGCTCCTAAGAGTAAAATAGGGAATCCTAAAGTAGATAAAAATCCACCCACACCATCTGTAGGTTGAGCTGCTGTAAGAATTAATAAATTAACCATTTTTTCCTCCTTTAATGATAAAATATAGTAAACAATTGCTTTTTAAAAAAGAATTGTTTTTTACATCTTCGTATTCCAACTATTTAATTTGTCTTTTTTATATTTTTGAAAATATCCATTTTTTATAGCATTTCTTATCTCTGCCATCATACTATTATAAAAATACAGATTATGCAAAACACATAAGCGCATAGCTAGCATCTCTCTTGCTTTAAAAAGATGTCTTATATAAGCTCTTGTATAGTTTTTACAGCTAGGACATTCACATCCCTCATCTATAGGGTTATCATCCAATTCAAATTTTTTATTCAAAAGATTTATCTTACCTCTATTTGTAAAAACATGCCCATGCCTTCCATTCCTCGCTGGAAGCACACAATCGAAGAAATCCACACCTCTTTCAACTGCTTCTAATATATTTTCAGGAAGACCAACCCCCATGAGGTAAATAGGCTTTTCTTTAAAAAGATGGGGTACTACATGTTCGATCACATCATACATAACTTCATGGGTTTCACCAACTGCAAGACCTCCAATAGCATACCCTTGAAGGTTTAAATTAGAGATCACCTTTGCATGTTCCACCCTTATATCGTTGTAAATGCTTCCTTGGTTGATTCCAAATAGTATTTGCTCTTTATTTAATGTATCTTCTTTCTTATTTAAATCATTTATCTTATCTATGCATCGATTCAACCATCTTGTAGTTCTCTCTACACTATGCCTTACATAATCCCTTTCAGATGGATTAGGCACACATTCATCAAAGGCCATAGCTATGGTAGATGCTAAGTTGCTCTGTATTGTTATGCTCTCTTCAGGGCCCATAAATATAGCCCTGCCATCTATATGAGAGTTAAAGTATACACCTTCCTCTTTTATCTTTCTCATACTAGCTAAGGAAAAAACTTGAAAGCCTCCTGAATCTGTGAGTATCGGTCTTTGCCAATTCATAAACTTGTGAAGCCCGCCTAACGCCTTTACCACTTCGTCCCCTGGTCTTAGATGAAGATGATAGGTATTTGAAAGCTCCACCTGACACCCTACTTCTTTTAAATCTAAAGAACTAACGGCTCCCTTAATGGCCCCTAGCGTGCCTACATTCATAAATACAGGTGTCTCTATGATACCATGAGGTGTGTGAAATTCACCACATTTTGCATCTTTATCCATCTTTATAAGTTTATACATAAAATTCTCCTATTCAATATACATGCAATCTCCAAAGCTGAAGAACCTGTATTTTAAATTAACTGCTTCCCTATATGCAGATAGAATACCTTCCCTATTATAAAAAGAAGAAACAAGCATTATGAGAGTAGATTCAGGGATATGAAAGTTTGTAATAAGCCCATCTACTATCTTAAATTTAAATCCTTCATATATAAATATATCTGTCCATCCAGATCTAGGTACTATATTACCACCCATTGCAATGGTTTCAAGTGTTCTGCAGGATGTTGTACCTACTGCAATGACTCTTCCGCCATTTTCTTTGCATTTATTTATCTTTAATGCTTCTTCCTTTGTTAAATTATAAAATTCAGAATGCATATGGTGTTCTTCTATATTTTTAACTTTAACTGGCCTAAAGGTTCCAAGGCCCACATGCAATGTTAAAAATGCAATTTCAACACCTTTTTCTTTGATTTTTTGAAGGATTTCCTCTGTAAAATGAAGTCCTGCAGTAGGTGCTGCACTAGACCCCTTTTCTTTTGCGTATACAGTTTGATATCTATCCTTATCCTCTAGTTTTTCGTAAATATAAGGGGGAAGGGGCATTTCTCCTAACTCATCTAGTATCTCTTCAAAGATTCCATCATAGTAAAATTCGATGATCCTATTTCCTTCATCTGTTATATCTAAGACTTTGCACTTTAACCTTTCACCAAAGGAAAATTCTGCATGAATTTTCGCTCTCTTTCCAGGTTTAGAGAGGGTTTCCCATCTATCTTTATCTATCCTCTTTAGGAGCAAAAATTCTATTTTAGATTTATTCTTTCCTTCACCAATAAGCCTTGCAGGAAGAACCTTGGAATCATTTAAAACAAGACAATCGCCTTTTTTAAAATAATCTATTATATCTTTAAACGTCCTATGTTCAATATTACCTGTATCTCTATGTATAACCATAAGCCTAGATGATGATCTATCTAAAAGAGGTTTTTGTGCAATTAAATCATCAGGCAATTCATAATAATAGTCACTTAGTTTCATCCTTTTTTCCTTCATCTTCAAATAAATCTAGCTGCTTAATTATGTCATCTAGAGGTTTATTGCGCTTTTTATTTAAATGTTCATAAGCCTTATCAGAAGCTATCCTTCCTCTAGGAGTCCTTATTATAAATCCTTGCTGCATCAAATAAGGTTCGTATACATCTTGTATCGTATCTATCTCTTCAGCTATAAAATATGATAGAGTTTCTATACCAACAGGTCCTCCATTAAAATTGTCTATTATGGCATTTAATATTTTATTATCTATAGTGTCTAGACCTTTTTCATCAACATCCATAATGACTAGAGCATCCTTTGCGATGTTTAGAGTTATCTTTCCTCCATTTTTCACATCAGCATAATCCCTTACCCTCTTTAATAACCTGTTTGCAATTCTTGGAGTTCCTCTCGATCTTTTCCCAATTTCAACTGCTGATTCCTCATCTATTTCAACCTGCAATATCTTTGATGAGCGAATTATTATCTCTCTTAATTCCGCAACAGAATAAAAATCCATGGAGCTTAAAACACCAAATCTATCTCTTAAAGGAGATGTCAAAAGACCTACCCTCGTAGTTGCACCAATTAGTGTGAATCTTCTCAAATCAAGCCTTATAGATTTTGCTGCAGCACCCTTTCCTATTATTATATCTAGTGCAAAATCCTCCATTGCAGGGTATAGTATCTCCTCAACGCTTCTATTTAGTCTGTGTATCTCATCTATAAATAAAACATCAAAATCATTTAAATTAGTCAAAATTGCAGCAAGGTCTCCTGCTTTTTCTATAGCAGGTCCAGATGTTATCTTTAAGCTGCCACCCATTTCATTTGCTATTATATTTGCAAGGGTGGTTTTACCAAGCCCAGGAGGACCATAAAGAAGCACATGATCTAAAGCCTCATTTCTCATTTTAGAAGCTTTTATAAATATCTTCAATTTTTCCTTAACCTTGCTTTGACCTATGTATTCACTTATCTTCTTTGGTCTTAGATTATATTCGTTTTCCGAATCTTCTTCTATATGTGATTGGGTTATTATTCTTTCTTCATCCATATTTATCACCATCAATCAAAGAGAAATTTAAGAGCTTCTTTTAAAATTCCTTGAAGATCTTGCTTATTATTTACATGCAAAAGTGCTTTTTCACTTTCTTTTTCATTATATCCAAGAGCAATCAAGGCTTCTTTTGCTTCTTCCATAACGGCATCATTTGTCATACTATCTTCTGATTTATCTAGGTTTAAAGATTCAACCTCATGTAATTTTATCTTGTCCTTAAGTTCAAGTATTATCCTTTGAGAAAGTTTTTTTCCAACCCCTGCAGCCTTTGCAAGGGATTTATCATTTCCATTATATATATCATATTTAAGCTTATCTACAGAATTAATGGATAATATAGAAAGTGCAGCTCTTGCCCCAACGCCGCTTATGGTTATTAACCTATTGAATAAGTCTAGTTCATCCATAGAATAAAATCCATATATCCCTAAAAAATCTTCTCTCACTATTTGTTGAAGGTATAGTTTAACTTCATTTCCAGTGGAAGGTAATTGTGAAATTGTATTCCCTGATGTGAATATTTTATATCCTATTCCAGAATTTTCAATTACAATATAGTCTTTATTTAAATGGGCATAAACTCCTTTAATATAATGATACAAAAAAAGCCCCCCTACCTTAATCTTTGGTTATTATAACATATTTTATATGAAAATAGAAATCAATTTAAATTTTATTTTTTCATAGACTAATTTTATATTAATTTATATCACACTTTTTAGATATTTTTCATATTATAATATATACACTAATATAACCAAAAATTAATTATTGTCTGTAAGGAGTAATAGATGAAAAAAATTAAATTAAAAGATTCTCTTTCCATATCCTATATTGCACTTGATGATGAAGGAAAAAACATAACAAGAGCTAATGTAGTCAATGAATTAGATACTGAACTTTTAGATGAAGACTTATTTGAATTTGCAAATTTAATAAAAGATACCATGAAATACAATGCAGAAAAAGTTGTAAGAAAATATGAAATATCACTTGAGGAGGAGTAGAACATGGAGAGAAACTTTTTGGTTATATCCTTCAAAAACTTAGATGATGTAACATACAATTTACGAATTAATGATGTAAGTGAAGATGTTACTAGTGAACAAGCTCTTGCTATAGCAAATAAAGCTTTAGAAAAAAATATAATCAAATATAAAGGTAAGAGCTTAACAGATCATATCGGCTCAAAACTTGAAAAGTTAACTGTTCAAGATCTCTAAAAATATTCACTAGGGTTGCCCTAGTGAATTTCTTTTAGGTCTTTTTTTTGATTTTAATAACTATACATATATTGAATATTATTTGTAGGAGTTATTAAAATGAATATGGACTTAGGTGAAGAAAGATTAAAAGAAAATGAAGAGATTAGAGAAGAGCTTCTTCGTGAATCTAACTATAAAGATGGTGTTGATTTCTTTAAAAGATTCGACTATATTCCCATAGAGGAGTTACATGAAATGCCACCTCATCTTAATTTTTTCAGAAAACC
>JAVBPQ010000048.1:0-38584 GCA_031549525.1 Clostridiaceae bacterium
TACCCTTATAAAATTAAACACAGAAGACTCGCTCATATTAAAGGTTTTAGCAAGCTCCATGCCTATATTATTTTCATTCCTAAACTGTTTTGCTTTTTTCATAAGATCATAGTTTACTATCAAGCTTTGAACTAAATTAAACTTTGATATAGACCTAAAATTTATATTAGATTCAATAATCAAAGTCCTCAAAAAGATCTCATCAACTTCTTCGGCATCTAAAACATAACAAGGAATGGATTCATATTTAGATGAATTAGTTATATTAAAAAGATTAGCAAAAGCCTGCAAGCGACATCTACCACAGATGAGGGTATAAACACCAAGCTTATCTTTTGTCACATACAAAGGATAAATTAAACCCACATTTTCCAAAGAGCGCATTAAATCTAAAATCTCTACATCCGTTGGAGGATTAAACGGGTTCCATCCTTTAGGAGTATCCTTAATAAGCTTTATATCTATATTTTGAAGGTTTCCAGGTAAGTTAACACCTTCATTAAAATTCTTTTCTCTTCTTAAAATCGTTTTTCTTTCTTCTTCAGCTTTTCTTTCAGCCTCTCTTTTTAATTCCTCAGAGGATTTAGTAAAATTAAAGCTCATTACTACAGTTTCATTCTCATTTTCAAGAGTTTCATCAGTCTCAACAGTTTCAGTATTTAATTCATAATCAGGTTCTAAATTCATCTTTGTCTCCTCAAATAATAATCATAATTAATGTTATGTTTTAGAAGAACATTTAAGAACATAAATATAAAAGAGAGCATAATGGGTTTAATCCCTTATGCTCTTAATTTTGCGATGCCTTTTTCAATCCTCTTTAAGCTCTCTTCTTTACCTAAAAGCTCAGCTATATCAACAGCTCCCCCTGGAGTAAATTGTTTTCCTGATAGAGCTACTCTAAGAGGCCATAATATTATGCTGTTTTTAACCAAAAGCTCAGAAACCAAAGAATCTAGAACTTCATGAATAGAAGCATTATCCCATTGATTTAAATCCTTGAGCCTTATTAAGGATTTTTCTAAAGAGAGTAATGAATTTTCTAAATTTGTTTTCATCTTCTTATGAACATAAAGATCCGTTGAATACTCAGGTAAAGAATCTAAAAAATCAATTTGTTCAGGAATATCTGAAAAAACCTCACACCTTAAATGTAGTAAAGACGAAAGCTTCATAAAATCATACTCTTTAGTCAATACCTTCTTATAATAAGGCATGACCATTTCATTAAACTCTTCTAAAGACATCTTCTTTATATATTCGCTGTTTACCCATCTCAATTTTTTCTCATCAAACATAGCAGGAGCTTTATTTATATTCCTATAATCGAATATATCTACTAAATCTTCTAGAGAAAATATCTCCTCAGTAGTTCCAGGGCTCCATCCTAGAAGTGCTATATAATTTAAAATGCAATCTTTTAAATATCCTTTTTTTCTAAAATCTTCATAAGATGCATCTCCATACCTCTTTGACAGTTTATTTTGAGCATCCTTCATGATGAGAGGACAGTGAACATAAATAGGAATTTCCCATCCAAATGCTTCATAGAGCCTATTATATTTAGGAGCTGATGAAAGATATTCTTGACCTCTTACTACATGGGTTATTTCCATCAAGTGATCATCCACCACATTTGCAAAATTATATGTGGGATAACCATCTGATTTTATAAGTATCATATCATCAAGTTCGCTGTTATCAACTGATATCTTTCCATATATAACATCATCAAAAACAGTAGATCCTTCTTCAGGGTTGTTTTGCCTTATTACAAAGGGCACATTGTTTTTTAAATTCTCTTCAATTTCTTCTTTTGAAAGGTGGCTGCATTTCTTATCATATTTAAAAGGTCTTTTAACAGCTTCTGCATTGCTTCTTAACATATCTAAGCGATCTTTTGAACAAAAACAGTAATATGCTTCACCTTTTTCAACTAATTTTTTAGCATATTCCATATATATTGGTTTTCTTTCAGATTGAACATAAGGACCATAGCTGCCGCCTATATCTGGACCTTCATCATGGGTCAATCCTGTTTCTTTTAAGGTTTTTAATATTACCTCAGTTGCTCCTTCTACAAACCTATCTTTATCTGTGTCTTCGACTCTTAAAAGAAAATCTCCTTTTTCATGCCTTGCTATTAAATAGGCATATAGAGCGGTTCTTAAGTTACCTATGTGCATAAACCCTGTAGGGCTTGGGGCAAATCTTGTTCTTACTTTCATAAAACGTCTCCTTTTTAAATTTACTTTCTTTCTTCTGCAATGATAGCTGTGATTTGCGGTATTACTTGTTTTTTTCTTGAAATTATATCTGGAATAAATACTAAATCATCATGAAAATCTTGATTAAATACTTTATTTAATATCTGTTTTTCTCGTCCTACAGCTAATATATAAGATCCTCCTCTTACAAAGTCTGTAAGCAATAACATTAATAAAATGTAATTTTCACTAGTGCATACCTTTTCCATATAATTTAACATAGAACCTTTGTGAGGTTTAAATCCATCTACATCTAAAGTTATAAATTGAGATACACCTACTTTATTGTTATTTAAAGTAAAAACCTTAAGATCACCATTGAATATTTCTTCTACTGTCCTTGAGGAGAGGGCAGTTCCAGCTTTAAACATCTTAGATGCAAATTCATCTATATTGAGATTTGCAAGGGAGGCAAGCCTCTTTAAGTTTACTCTATCTGTATTTGTAGCAGTAGGTGATTTAAATAATAAAGTATCAGATATTATAGCTGCGCATAAAAGTCCAGCTATTTTTTTAGAAGGTCTTATGCCATTTTCAAAGAATATGCTGGATATTATGGTAGATGTACTTCCTACAGGTTCATTTCTAAAGTAAACAGGATATCCTGTCTGTATATCTGCAATTCTGTGGTGATCTATTATCTCTAAAACATCTGCTTCAGAAAGACCTTCTACAGATTGAGTCTGTTCATTATGATCCACCAAAATTACCTTTTTCTTATTTCCTGTGATCAAATGAAACCTCGATATGCTTCCTATAACCTTTCTTTCTTCATCTACTACAGGATAGCTCCTATATCTTGTTTGAAGCATCACTTCTTTTACATCTTCTATATAGTCATTTTGATTAAAATATACGAGATTTTCAGTAGTCATTATTAAGCCTATAGGCATACTTTGAGGGATTAACCTTGCTGCAGTAAACGCATCAAATGGGGTGGATATTATTAAAACATTATTTTTATTTGCAAGATCGATTATTTCAGGCAGTACATCTTTCTTTGAAGTCACTATCATGAGAGAAGCAGAGCTTTTAGCTATGAAGCTTTGCATATCTTCATCATCGCCACATATTATTATATCATTTTCTTCTATATATTCTCTCAAAGTTTCTATCTTCATAGAGGCTATAATGACTTTTCCTGATAGCACATAGTCCTTATCTTGGGAATTTACAACATAGCCAGATATAGTGTCTAGAATATTGTCTAAAGTGGTTCCGCCTCTGTAAAGCACTCCACTATCCCATATATCTAACGAATTGTTTACCACTTGAGATGTGGATACTATTCCGATCAATCTATTTTCATCATCTACAACAGGGAGACTTTTTACATTATTATTCTTCATTATGTTCCATACTGACTTAATAGATACATCAGGTGATACAGGAAATGTATCGTCTATTATAAAATCAGATATTTGAGGCTTTACATTGTTTATTAGTTCAGGAGCAGCTACACCAAAATAATCTAAAACAAAAGCAGTTTCACGGTTTAAGCTGCCTAACCTTGCAGGAATTGCTTTTGCTCCAATCTTATTTTTAAATTCTGCATAAGAAAGAGCTGCACAGATAGAATCTGTATCAGGGTTCTTATGACCCACTATATATATTGTATCCTTCATAAAACTCTCCTTTCTTTAAGGATGAACATAATAATCATTTTATCAAATTTTATTGTGACATATAAGAGCCTCAATGAAAATTTAGAGGTATAAATAAAAATTAACCTTATATACATAATATGATATCTTTGCCACATATAAATTATTTAGAGAGGAGAGGATTAAAATTTGAAACATAATGCAACAATGTATGGACTTACAACAAAAGAAGCCCAAAGAAGGATGGATGAATTTGGAAAAAATACTATAGAGAAGAAAGAAAAGATATCTCCTTTAAAACTTTTTTTATCTCAATTTACAGATGTTATAACCTTAATACTTATAATAGCCACTGTCATATCTTTCTTCATGAAAGAAACTTATGATGCTATAACGATTTTAATAATAATAATTATGAATGGAGTATTAGGGTTCATCCAGGAATATAAAACAGAAAAATCTCTTGAGGCATTAAAAAAGCTTGCATCTCCAACAGCAAAAATATTTAGAGATGGAAATGTAAAAGTAATAAATGCAGAAGATGTGACAGTAGGGGATATAATGGTTTTAGAAACTGGAGATAGGATTTCAGCTGATGGGAAACTCATAGATGAAGTGGGGATGATTATAGATGAATCTCTTCTAACAGGGGAATCCATTGGTGTAGAAAAGAGTTTAAATGAAGATAACAAGGTGTTCATGGGGACTATTGTAACATCAGGCAGAGGATACGCTGAAGTTACAAGCGTGGGTATGAAGACCGAAATGGGCAAAATAGCGCATCTTATACAAAATGTTGAAGAAGAAAAATCTCCTATAAAGGTGAGGCTCGATCATCTTGGAAAGATCTTGGTGTTTATATGTATTGGAGTATGTATAATCGTAACTATCACTGGAGTAATGCGTGGACAAAATATCTATGAAATGTTTCTTTTAGGTGTATCCCTTGCAGTAGCTGCCATACCAGAGGGTCTTCCTGCAATAGTTACTGTATGTTTAGCTCTTGGGGTTTCAAGAATGTTAAAGCGAAATGCTCTAATAAGAAAACTCCCTGCAGTTGAAACTTTAGGATGTACATCTGTTATTTGCAGCGACAAAACAGGCACTCTCACAGAAAATAAAATGAAAGCAAAGGTGCTCTATTATGGAAGAAAAATTTATGATCTTGAAAAGGAAATGCCTCCTAAGGTATCTTATTTAAAAAATATCTTTACATATTGTCAAAATTTAAATGTAGATTTTAATGTAAAAGAATTAGGAAGAGCTATGAGTGGAGATTCAACTGAAAAGGCTCTTTTGAGTATCTATTTAAATAGCACTGATGAATTCATGGAAATTATTAATAATTCCACAAGGCTTAAGGAGTTCCCTTTTAATTCAAAGAGAAAGATGATGAGCGTCATAGTAAGCCATAACAATAAGCGATATATGTATTTAAAAGGAGCACCTGAGAGAGTAATTGAAAGATGCAATTTTATTTTAGAAAATGGAGAGCCTAAGCTGTTTACTGACACTTTAAAGACGGAGGTTTTAAAGACAATAGAATCATTAAGCTATAAAGCTTTAAGATGTATTGCAGGAGCATATAAAGAAATGAATGGGAATATAGAATTAGCAAGTGAAAATAATTTTATATTTGCAGGTCTTGCAGGCATCATGGATCCTCCAAGGAAAGAAGTAAAGGATGCTATAGAAAAGTGTAAATGTGCAGGTATAACGCCTGTTATGATAACTGGAGATCATAAGAATACAGCTTTTGCAATTGGAAAAGAGCTTGGAATTGTTAAAGACGAGAGAGAGGTTTTTACAGGAGATGATCTTGAAAAAATAGATGATAAAAATTTGATAAATGATATACAAAATATTAAAGTCTTTGCTAGGGTAACACCTGAACATAAACTTAGAATAGTCAAAGCTTTTAAAAAGTTAAATAATGTAGTAGCAATGACAGGGGATGGAGTAAATGATGCACCTGCTTTAAAGGAGTCAGATATCGGTATTGCTATGGGGGTAGCTGGAACGGATGTTACAAAAGAAGTTGCTTCTATGATACTTCTTGATGATAATTATAACTCTATAGTTTCAGCTGTAGAGGAAGGCAGAATAATTTATGATAATATTAGAAAATTTATAAGATATCTTTTGTCCTGCAATTTAGGAGAAGTGCTTACTATGTTTATAGCTTCCATTTTACATTTAGATATACCTTTATTATCCATTCAAATTCTCTTTGTAAATTTAGCTACGGATGGACTTCCAGCTCTTGCACTAGGAGTTGATAACTATCATGGAGATGTTATGCTTGAAAAACCAAGAGAAAAAAATGAGAGTATATTTGCTAGAGGGTTAAGTGAAAAGATAATTTTAAGGGGAAGTTTAATTGGAGTTTGTACTGTTCTTTCATTTATTTGTGCAAATTTCTATGGTTTTTCTATAGATAAAGCGAGGACAATAGCACTTTCCACATTGATTATCTCTCAATTGATTCATGTATTTGAATGCAGAAGTGAGGAAAAATCAATTCTTGAAATAAATCCCTTTGGAAATATAAAGCTTATTGGTGCTGTAATAATTTCATCTTTAATGTTAGTTTTGATAATTTATGTTCCTTTTTTTCAAGATATATTTAAGACAGAAGCTATTGATTTAGGGCAATGGTTCATTATAGCATTTTTTTCTGGAATAATAGCTATATTAAATAGTTTATTTATTTTATTTAGAAATAAGAAATAACAATTATTCATTTTATTTTTTATATTTCATAAAATATAGGTGAAAGAATATTTCTGGAGGAAACATGCCTAAAGTTTATTTAAGCCCATCCACTCAGCAGGGTAATATTGGATACGGAAACTATGGTTCTGAAGAATACAGAATGAATCAGATTGCTGATTCAGTAGAGAGGCACTTATGTGCTAAAAAGGATCAGATAACAATATACAGGAACAGACCTGATATGACGTTAAGTCAGATAGTTGCAGATTCTAATTCGAAAAATCCTGACATACATGTAGCAATACATTCTAATGCCACAGGAAAACCAAATTCAACTACAAGAGGAGCACTAGGCTTTGCGTATAAGCAAGGAACTAAAGCAGATCAGCTTATTCGTGACATATATGATGAGGTTGCAAAGTTAACCCCTACAAATGATTTAGGAATAAGCTATTCTACTTCTCTTTATGAATTGACAAATACAAAAGCACCAGCAGCACTTATTGAGATAGGCTTTCATGATAATCCTGATGATGCCCAGTTTATAATGAACAACATAGATAATTATGGTGCTGCTATTGCAAGAGGCATAATGAAATATTTAAATATTCGTTATAGAATTGATGGATTTAAGGATTCTAAATTTAATCACGATAAGCTTGATCATTTTCACCATTTTGATCAGAATAAGCTCGATCATTTCGATCACTTTGATCATAATAAGAATATTCAATATTACGAAAACCCATCTAAGGGGCATAAATGTATCAGGCTTATGATACTCTTTGAAAATGAAGCAAATTTAAAATCTGCATTGATTTTAAGCAATAGATATGGTGCTCCTATGCTCAATATACGATATGCAAGAAGGTATCTAGACAGGGTAAATAATTTTATAATTGTTGGAAGAGATATTATTGGAATAAAGGATTCTATGAGGATTGATGAAGGGAATAGTATTAGAAATTTAGAAAAGGTTATAAGCTTTATAAATGAAAAAGGATATGATCTTGATTAAAATTTTTTAAACTTAAGGTAACAACTGTTTATCAAATAAAGTAACATATGAACTGATTTATCATAATATAAATTGAGATTAAAGTTTAGGAGGATTAAAAATGAGTCACAGAAGGCGTTGTTGTTGTGAAAGAAAAAGATGTTGTGATCCATGCTGTGATCCATGTTGCAATAATGGATTTGGTGGATTGGATGGGTTGCTTGGAGGATGCGGCGGAGGCGGCATTATTTGGATACTCATAGCGTTATTTTTCTTTAACAAAAGAGATTGTTGTTAATAAAGTTGGGTGTAACATTGCGTTGCACCCTTTAATTATTTATCTATAAAATTATAATTTATCTTAGAAACTTTGTTTAAGTCTTTTGTATTAACCTCAATGAATATATGGTTAAAAGTTGGAGCAAATGTATTTATTGGGGTATTCCTTTCTATTGTTATTAATAGCTCCTTATTGTTTTTAACTACACTTGTAACCTTGCGGCTTAAAAAAGATCCAGAATCACATATTACTATTAATGATTTGTTAGTAAAGAATTTTTTGGTATATTTATTTGAAACATATTCAGTAAGAGGGTTTTTGGTGGTTTTGCCATTACTATCTGGTATTACATATCCAACATCTGCTGTGTACTTTAATAATTGAGATAGTGAATTTATACGAATAGCTAAATCATTAGATTTTCGTTTATTTACAATTGTAGTAAAAATATTATATGTAAATTGCAATTTAATGTTATTAGTAGCTTTAATGGTATTAGTAGCTTGTGCAGAAAAATATAGAGGCTTAGTTAAGTCAGATGCTTGTACAGCAACAGTATTTACCAATAAATATGAAACCATCAATAAACTTAATATTTTTTTCTTCATAATATATATCTCCCTAATTTATAATATTTTTTAGTTAATTATAACATAAATACTTTGTGAATTAACATTTTATTGTAAAAAATATGATTTTAATTAGTATACATATAAATTGCAAAACACATAACATATAACAAGAGTAATTACAAATTTTACGAATAAAAATATTGTTTTAGGAAAATATTGGTTTAATTAAATAGCTTTTTTATCTTATAGTTGCTTTTATATATTTAAACAAAAAAATATTTATTTAGCAGTTTATAAAAATTCATTATACATTATAAATATTTATTAAAAAACTATTGAAATGTAAGGTATCATGTGATATTATTTTCATCAGAAAATAATATCATCTCAGCAATTTATGCAGAATAAAACTAAGTAAATTTAAATGCTTTATTGAATATAATTCTTCTTTGCCGTAATCATTCGGTGGGGAAGTTTTTATTTTTGAATTAAAACGTAAATTATAAATATAGTAAGGAGTTGGTAAAGTGTGACAATGGATGTATTAGTTCAATTAAGAAAGCTTACAAAGAGTTTTGATAATAAGAGGAGTTTTGCTGTAAATAGCATAGATTTAGATATTAATAAAGGAGAATTTATTACTATCTTAGGACCTTCAGGTTGTGGCAAGACCACTACTTTGAGGCTTATAGCAGGATTTGAAATGGCAGATGGCGGACAAATTTTTATAGATAATGAAAATGTAACTAAAAGACCGCCTCATGAAAGACCTGTAAATACAGTCTTTCAAAATTATGCTTTGTTTCCACATATGAATATATTTGATAATATAGCCTTTGGACTTAATATGAAAAAAGTTCCTAAAAATATAATAAAAGAAAAAGTTATGGAAATGCTTAAAATGGTTCAGTTAGAAGGCTATGAAAATAGAATGCCTGATAAACTAAGTGGAGGGCAAAAACAAAGAGTTGCCATTGCAAGGGCAATAGTAAATAACCCTAAGGTTTTATTGCTAGACGAACCGCTGTCAGCTCTCGATATGAAGCTTCGTAAGCAGATGCAGATTGAATTAAAACATCTACAACGCAAACTTGGCATAACATTTGTGTTTGTTACACATGACCAAGAAGAAGCTCTCACTATGTCAGATAGAATCGTCGTTATGAACGATGGTAATATTGAACAAATAGGAACACCAGATGAGATATATGAAAGACCAAAGACAAAATTTGTTGCAGATTTTATTGGTGAAACAAATCTCTTAGAAGGTGAAGTCATTAAAGTAAATGAAAGTGAAACTCTTCTTAAATTAAATGATGAAGGGGATAAAATAAGAGTAAATGATTCTGACCTTAAACTTGGAGAGAAGATATATGTTGCAATAAGACCTGAGAGGGTTAAAATAAAAGCAAACCCTGAAGAAGGAGATGTATATTTAAAAGCTAAGCTTAAGGAAAGAATATATACAGGAGCATCCTTAAGGACTGTTGTCATATTAAATGATGGAAGTGAAATTACAGTTACAGAGCCAGTAAGTGATAACTTTGATTTTTCTTGCGAATCGCAGAATATTTTTGTAACATGGAACTCTAAAAACTCTGTAATAATGAAGGGTTAGAATATTATAATAATTTAAAAGGATACTATAAAATATATTTGCATTGCAGTTTATGATTTTGATTGAAAGCTAGGTGTTATAAATGCAAAGAAGGATTAGAATCAACAAAGGAGCCATTGGGCTCCTTTTACCTACAATATTATGGCTTATTGTATTTTTTGTCGTTCCCATAGCTTTTATTTTAATAGTTAGTTTTGCAACAAGAGGAGAAGTAGGAGAAGTTATATATGAATTTTCTTTTGCAAATTATACTAGGCTTTTTAACTTTAGATATTTTGAAATATTCTATAAGAGTATACTTATCTCCCTTGGAACTACACTATTATGTCTTTTTTTAGGCTACCCATTTGCGTCTTTTGCTGCTAAATCTTCAGATAAATTAAGACCTATATTTATGCTTTTAATAATCTTACCATTTTGGACAAATTCATTGATACGCACTTATGCTTGGATAATACTCCTAAGATCTGAAGGTATTATAAATACATTTTTACTAAACATAGGACTCATAAAAGAACCATTAAAGCTTTTGTATACAAATGCATCTGTAATGATAGGAATGGTCTATATGATGTTCCCATTTATGGTCCTTCCGCTATATACATCCATTGAAAAGATGGAATATTCTTTAATAGAAGCATCTTTAGACCTTGGAGCATCACCTGTAAAGACCTTTTTAAAGATACAGCTTCCTCTTACGCTTCCTGGGATAATATCAGGTTGTTTATTGGTTTTTGTGCCTACATTGGGCTTCTTCTTCATACCTGATTTGATGGGAGGAAGTAAGATAATGCTCATGAGCAATCTAATTAAAAATCAATTTTTAACATCCAGAGATTGGCCATTTGGTTCAGCTATTTCTGTTGTTCTTATGATAATAATGCTAATTTTAATAGTTATAAACTTTAAATTAGGTGGAAGCGAGAAAGGGTCAGTGATGTAGATTTGATTGGAAGAAATAATAAAATTTTTGATAAGATATTTGGATTTTTGATGTACTTATTTTTATATGCTCCCATCATAATTTTAATCATATTTTCCTTTAATGATTCAAAATTAAATGCTGTTTGGGAAGGCTTTACATTTAAATGGTACGGGTCTTTGTTTCAAAATGCAGGGATAATGGAAGCATTAAAGAACACGCTTATTGTTGCAGTGATAAGCACTGCTTTTTCTGTTGTATTAGGAACACTGGTTTCTATAGGTATGTATAGATATAAGTTCTTAGGAAAAGGTATTGTGGATTCATTGTTATATGTTCCTGTGGTGATACCTGAAATAGTTATGGGTATTGCTATGCTTATATTTTTTTCGAATTTAGATAAGATTCCAGGACTCAATATGTTGTTTTCAAATGGACTTGTGGTTTTGATAATAGCTCATATCACCTTTTCTGTGAGTTATGTGGTATCTGTAGTAAGGGCACGGCTTGCTGGATTTGATCGGGCTCTAGAAGAAGCAGCTCAGGATTTAGGTGCAACACCTTTTCAGACATTTTTTAAGATAACACTTCCTATTATAATGCCTGGTATAGTTTCAGGAGCAATGATGGCATTTACTCTTTCCCTAGATGATGTTATAATAAGTTTTTTTGTGGCAAAGCCTGGAAGTACAACACTTCCTCTTAAGATTTTTTCCATGGTTAAGTTTGGGGTTTCTCCTGAAATAAATGCATTATCTACCATTATGATGATCGCTACGGTCATATTGGTAGTGTTGTCAACTAAGCTTAAAAATGTTCATCTTCATGTAAATAAGACGCAAAAGATATTGATTGCTATGTTTCTTGTAGTAGTTACTTTGACATCTTTAATTTATTTTCCATCTATTAAGGGAGAACCTAAAAAGGCTCTCAATGTATTTAACTGGTCTGAATACCTTCCCCAGTCTGTGATAGATAAATTTGAAGATAGATATAACATAAAAATAAATTACAATACCTTCTCATCAAATGAGGAAATGCTTGCAAAGATCATAGCAGGGGGCAGCAATTATGATATTGCTGTTGCTTCTGATTTTATGGTTGAGATCATGATAAAACAAGGGCTCTTAGACGAAATAAATAAGGATAAACTTTCTAATCTGCAAAACATTGGAAAAGATTTTATGAACCTTCCTTTTGACCCTGAAAACAAATACAGCATACCTTATATGTGGCTTGCAGGCATAATAGCCTATGATGCATCAAAGGTTTCAGAGCCTGTAACAGGATATAGCGATTTATGGAGAAGTGAATTTAAAGAATCTTTAGCTGTCCTAGATGACCCAAGGGTTATCATAGGCATGATAATGAAGAAAAATGGTTATCTTCTCAATGAAACCTCAGATGAAGCCTTAAAAAAAGCCAAGGAAGATTTTGTTTTGCTTCAAAAGAATATAAAGGCCTATGATTCAGATTCTCCAAAGACGCTTTTAATAAATGGAGAAGCTAAAGCTATATTTGCTTGGGGTGCTGAAGGGTCTTTAGCAAAGAGGAACAATGAAAATGTAAAACTTGTCATACCAAAAGAAGGATTATTTCTTCAACAGGATAATTTTGTAATACCTAAGGGTGCAAAAAATATTGAAGAAGCAGAGCTTTTTATGAATTTTATCATGGAACCTGAAATAAGTGCTGAAATATCTTATAGCTTTCCTTATGGAAATCCAAACATTGAAGCATATAATTTAATTGACCCATCCATAATGAATGATCCTGCTATATATCCTCCTACAGAGGATTTAAAAAAGGGTGAATATTTAAGAGATATAGGCGATAAGGTTAAGCTCATTGATGAAATATGGAATGAGGTTAAAAAGTAGAGAAATTAGTATAAGGTTTTTTATTTTTTAATTTTGAGGCTAAAGGATTAACTTGAATGGAATTGACTTTTTTACAAATAATAAATTCAAATTTAGTAAGGAAGTGAATTTATGAAACATTTTAATTCTGATTTAGCTGTTGAAATGCAAGAAGCTTATAAATTAGAAGATGAAAAAACCCCAGGGGTTAGATCAGATAATTATAAATATGAGGATATAAATGTATCTCATGTAGAGATACTAGATAAAATAGGAGAGGAGCATATGGGAAAGCCAGTAGGAAATTATATAACTATTGAAATTCCTGAATATGCTCATTATGATGCTGAAACTGTGGATTCTTTAAGCAGAGTTGTATCCACAAAACTTAAAGATCTAATTGAGCTTGAGGATAAGGATGTAGCGTTAGTTGTAGGCCTTGGCAACTGGAATGTAACACCAGATGCATTAGGGCCTAAAGTTATTTCTAAATTGATGATAACAAGGCATTTATTGCAGTTAGTACCAGATAATATAGATGGCTCTATAAGACCTGTTTGTGCACTATCTCCTGGAGTATTAGGACTTACAGGAATAGAGACGGGAGAAATCATTAAAGGAGTAATAGAGAAGATAAAACCTAAACTATTGATTTGTGTAGATGCCCTTGCAGCAAGAAAATTATCAAGGGTGCATAGAACTATTCAGATATGTGATACAGGTATATCTCCTGGAGGAGGTATAGGCAATAAGAGGATGGAAATCAATGAGCAAAATTTAGGAATTAAGGTAATAGCTGTAGGTGTTCCTACAGTGGTGAATGCAACTACAATAGCAAATGATGCTATAGAGATGATATTTAAAGAATTAATAGATAAATATGGTGAAGATGATGATTTTATAAAGATGATCAATTTTATAAGCGAAGATAATAAATGGGATATAATACAAAATATACTAAATCCATTTTATAATGAACTTGCTGTAACACCAAAGGATGTTGATATGGTAGTAGATTCATTATCAAAAATACTAGCTAACAGCGTAAATATAGCTCTTCAACCAGCTCTTTCTCTTGATGATATAAATAGATACATACATTAATAGAGCTCTTCCTAAATTTATGATTTTTTATAAGTTTAGGAAGAGAATTTTTTGAAATTGAATAAATTACCTTGCTAGAGTTAATCATTTATGTAAAAAGTGGTTTAGGAGAAAATAATGGGAAATAAAATAAGGATGACTCTCCGGGGTAAAAAAGCAAATGATAAAAAAAAAATAAAGGGTAAAAAGAAAATGAACATATATTTTCTATCAATATTTATCTTTTTTATCATAACATCTGTAGGGTGTATATCTGTAAACAATGCTATGTCAGACTTGCTTGTTATGGATAAAAATCCAAAAATAAAGATATCCTTTTATCCATTTGAAATTTCAGTTAAAACGAGGAATTATTATATATATGTAAACGAAGAAGTAACAAATAAGTATTTTAATTTTATGGACAAAATATTTAGCAGTATTGGGTTTTAACATATTTAATATTAGGAAATTTTATAACGTAAAAAACTTAAATAATTAAATAAAATAAATAAAAAACATTTGAAATAAAAAGAAAAATAGTTTATAATATAAATATTAACAAAAATATTTTAATATTATTAAATTTAATTAAAATTAAATTATTTTCATGAAAATATTTTTAAGCTTTAAATACTTAAATTTAGAATTAAAATAGTCTTGATTTAGTATAGTTAAATTCGTAAAATTTAATTTTTAAAATATGTATAACAGTATAGACAAAAAACTGAGGTGATATCGTGAATTTAAATTTACTCCCATTTATGGCATATTGTTTTTCGATTAATGAGACTATTTATAAAGATATAGATGATTTATATAGTAAAAATGAGTCTAGGTTTTATAAATCTGCAAGGGAGAATCCAGAATATGCTACTAATATTATTGTACAAGGATCCATACAGCAGGAAGAGTATTATAAAAAATCACTTGGAATACTTGAAAACAGCAGGGATTATTCTTTTGAAGTAAATAGTTTAATATCTAAAGGATGGGCATTTACATATAAATATTGTCAAAATAACATAGATTTGGATTCCATTTTGTTTTTATCTGAGTTTGGTAATTATATCCCACCTGATCAAAATGAGGAATTGTATAATTCAAACTTCATTGTGTTTTTATACCTTGGTAAAAGCAGGATTTTAAATAGAGAAGTTATTGAAGAGATGATAATAGATAAATTTGGCTTAAAAAACAACAATGAAAATAATTTAGACATGTATAAAAAACAACTTTCTAACTTAATATATGAAATGGTAAAGAGAAGATATGGAGATCTTCAAAATTTTAAAGATGAATGTTATAATAAATTAAGATTTACAGATGATATTAAAAATACTCAATTTTTTATCGATTTAATTTTTGATACGGAAAAGCTAAGTTTTGGACAAATATGGAATTTGTATCCTTTAACTGATTATGAGATAGAGAATATATTTTATAATTATGTTTTATCAAACCCTTATATGGATGAAGACAACATTAAAATAGATGAAATTGCATCAAATTGTCTGTATAGCATATATATTTGCAAATTTATAAAGGCATATAAAGAGATTAAAAAATATTACTTTACTAAAATAGATGCATTAAAAGATCAGGTTGCAAACAGTAAAATTGTAATACCAGAATATAAGACAGATATGGAAATAACATTGACAAGGCTTCAAGACAGAGGCACAAAGGAACTTTTGGATAAAATATATAAATTAGAACAAGAAAATGAAAGATTGAGAAACATATTGGAATTAATTAAATTAAATAATCAGTGATTTTTGTAAGAGGATTTGTATGTCAAAATACAATTCCTTTTTTATAATAATCTAGATGCCTTGATTTTCTTTAACACTATCATTAATATTGAGATAAAATATTATTATTTAAGGGGATGGTATATTGGGAAAGCTTTATGTTGTGGCTACGCCAATAGGAAATTTAAATGATATTTCTAAAAGAGCACTTGAAGTTTTAGAGAGGTGTTCTTTAATTTTGGCGGAGGATACAAGATATTCTTTAAAATTATTAAATCATTATAACATAAAGAATAAATTGATTTCATACCATAAGTTTAATGAAAGAGAAAGATGCGATTATATAATCCATAAAATAGTTGAAGAAAAAATAGATGTAGCTTTGATATCAGATGCAGGAACTCCCTGCATTCAAGATCCTGGATATTTTATAGTAAATAAGGCAAGAGAGAATAATATTGATTTAATTGCTATACCAGGACCTTCAGCACTTATAGCCGCATTATCAGTATGTGGATTTAAAATTGATGAATTTAATTTCTATGGTTTTTTGCCACGAGAAGATAATGACAGGAAAATAAAATTACAAAGCATTAAAAAAATAAAGCCAGATATTTTTGTCCTATATGAGTCCCCAAAGAGATTAAAGAAGCTTCTTGAGGATTTGATTATGTTTTTTGCAAGGTCAGAAGTATGCATATGTTCAGATATTACAAAAATTCATGAGAAGTATTATTTTGGAAATATAAATGAAGTATATGATAAAGTTACAAATAATCCTAAGTTTGAGCTAGGGGAATATGTTGTAGTTGTACATAATTTAGATTATATTGAAGAAGAAGAGATTAAAATATCAATAGAAGCTTTGATTGTAGATGAAATGGTACGATATGATATAGGCTTTAAGGAAGCTATAAAGAAAGTTAGTGAAAAACATTCTATAGGAAAAAATGAATGTTATAGAGCATCTTTGAAAATAAAAGAAATGTTTAAAATAATTTAATTTTAATGTAATTATTATTAAATGTAATCTATGCTATAATATCAAAGTGGTTATATATTATTTAGCATAAATATATAAATAAGATTTCTTAAATTTATTTTTTATTATGAAAGGATGGGGGAATTTGTTTTTAAAGCTATTCAAATATTATAAATTAGAAAAAAATCTTTTTTTCTTAGACTTTGGATGTGCAATTCTCTTAGCTACACTTCAATTGTTTTATCCAACAGAGGTTAGACGGCTAATAAATGAAGTTATACCAAGTAAGGATTTTAATGAAGTCATAAAACTAGGAATATTTCTAGTTATAATATTTCTGCTCATTTTTATATGTAGTTATATTGTGAGCTATTATGGGCATTTTATGGGAGTTAAGATTGAATATAGGATGAGAAAGGACCTTTTTCAGCATATCCAAAAGCTCTCATTTAGTTATTTTGATAATAATAAGACAGGCCATATAATGTCAAGACTTGTAAATGATTTAAACGACATTTCAGAATTTGCTCATCATGGACCTGAGGATTTGTTTCTAATAATAATAAATTTATTAGGTGCAGTCATAATAATGTTCACTATAAATGTAAAGCTTACTTTAGTAACTGTAATAGTAATGCCTTTTGCAATAATATTCTTTGTAAGACAGAATTTAAAATTGAGAAAAAATTTTAAAGAGCTTAGAAAAAACTTAGCAGATATAAATGCTCAAGCAGAAAGCAGTATTTCAGGTATACGAGTTGTTAAAGCTTTTAATAATGAAGATTTTGAAATAAAAAAGTTTGAAAGTGGGAACTATAAATTTAGACAGTCCAAAGAAAGCGCATATAAGATAATGGCAGGATTTCATGCTGGCATAGAGCTTTTTTCAAATTGTCTAAACTTGATGATCATAGTATTTGCAGCAAGCTTAATCATAAGAGGAGAGATGTCTCCAGGAGATATGGTTGCATTTTTATTATATGTTGCAATGTTCATTCAGCCTATAAAAAATGTAGCTACATTTATTGAAATGTATCAAAGAGGAACAAGTTCTATCGATAGATTTTACGAAATTTTAGATATAGAGCCTGATGTAAAAGATGCTTCTTGTGCAAAAGATATAGGTAGGCTTCACGGAAATTTGCAATTTAATGATGTATCCTTTTCTTATGGAAATAATAATTTTGTAGTTAAGAATCTCAATTTATCTATTGGATGCAAACAAACAATTGCATTAGTTGGACCATCTGGTGTAGGGAAGACTACAATTTGTAGCCTTATACCAAGGTTTTATGAAATATCACAAGGAGTCATTACCATTGATGATATAGATACTAAGGATATGACCCTTGCATCTTTAAGAGATAATATTGGAATAGTTCAGCAGGATGTATTTTTATTTTCAGGAACAGTAAAAGAAAACATAGCTTATGGAAAATTAAATGCAACTGATGCCGAAATAATAGATGCAGCTAAAAAAGCTCAAGCACATGAATTTATAATGAGTTTAAAAGATGGATATAACACTTATATTGGTGAGCGAGGAGTTAAATTATCAGGGGGACAAAAGCAAAGGCTTTCCATTGCAAGGATATTTTTAAAAAATCCACCAATATTGATTTTAGATGAAGCAACTTCAGCTTTAGATAGTGAGACAGAAGTTTTAATCCAAAAATCTTTTGATGATTTGAGCAAAGATAGGACTACTATAGTTATTGCACATAGGTTAGGAACTATTTTAAATGCAGACAGAATATTATTTTTAAGCACAAATGGAGTTGAAGAGTCAGGCTCTCATGAAGAGCTTATTAATAAAAAAGGGCTTTATTATAAACTATACAGTACACAATTTAAACAAGTGATATAAACGCAATAGGACATAAAAAAGCTATTTTGAGAAGCAAAAGAGCTTTTTCACATACTAATATATGTAATTATTTGAATAAAAGAGTTATAAATATAATAATTAGTAAAAAATATAATATATAGTTAAAAAATGGCATAATAAGAAATGGATTTTTTTGTCTTGAATTGTTGGGAGGTTAAATTTTAATGATTAATATTGCGATATGCGAAGATAATTTTAAACAAAGAGACTATATAAATAGTATCATCGAAAATTATATTATACGAGAAAATTTGAATATGAAAATTGCTCTTAGCACAGATAAATCTGCTGATATAATAAATTTTGCTAAAAATCATGAAGAAAGAGCTATATATTTTTTAGATATTTATCTTGTAAATGATATGCATGGTATTGAGCTTGGAAAACAGGTGAGAAATATAGACCCAACAGCTTTTATAATCTTTGTTACAACTCATTCTGAAGTGACAGCAATGGTTTTTGAATACAAAGTTGCAGCTATGGATTATATTTTAAAAGACGATAAAATAAAAATGAAATCTAGAATAGAAGAGTGCTTAAAACATGCCAGCAATTTATATTTTAATGAATCAAAATTTAATAGGATAATAACCGTAAAAACCAGCCATAAGATTTTAAATTTGAGAGTGGAGGATATACTATTTTTGGAGACCTCTGAGAAGGCTCATAAAATAAGAGTTCACGAGATGAATAGCCAAAAAGAGTTTTATGCTACCTTAAAAGAGATAGAAGAACAATTAGGTGACGATTTTTACAGATGCCACAAATCTTTTATTGTAAATGTAAAGAAGATAAAAGAAATTAATAAAACATTAGGTTGTGCTATCATGGCCAACGGTGAACAATGTTATATTTCTAATAAATATTTTAAAGGCTTAGTTGAATGCCTACAAAAGAATACTTAGAGTTATTTTTAATAGCACTAACATATTCTGGATTAATATTTTTGAATATTAATTTATTTAATGTTGGCATTTTCAACAAGCGCAATGAAAAAATTATTTTTTTTGTTTTATTATTTTTAATATCACTTTCCTTGATTTTTTTAGAACCTGTTTTTAGCAGACAAAAATATTTAGTTGTGATTTTATTTTTATTTTCAGTTATTTACTTATCCATAATCAATAAAAAATTTTCACTAAATACCTATATTTTAATGATGGTAAATTGTTCATACCTTTTGAGCTTTATCATCTTAAAGGTAATTTTAATATATATATTGCAGCTTAACGATATCTTTTTCACAACAATGAATTTTGCAAGCTTAATATTTTTATTAACTCAGCTTCCTCTTACATTGATATTTTCTATTTTTCAAAGTGAATTTGTCAATAGATTTTATTTTGATGTTAGAGGAAATAGCAAAAAATCACCAATAAGTTTGATGCTCCCAATTATATCATTTATTTTAATATCTTTAGTATTTGTACTTATTCCTAGCAACTATTATGAAATAAGAAATAGAGAGAATGTATTGCCTTCTTTAGTATTTCTTGTAATTTTAATATTGTTTATATGCTTAGTTACACTTAGCTATTTCTACATAATAAAAAATGAAAGAGATCTTGAAAGTTTGGAAATTGATAGGGATAAGTTTGAAGGCGAGCTTGAAAATATATCAAATTATATGAATGTTTTAGAAACTTCCACAAGTGAACTTAGAAAATTTAGGCACGATTATATAAATCTAATTTCAGTGATTGGTTTATATCTTGAAGAAAAGAAATATGATGATTTAAAAGGCTATTATAATGATCTTTTAGATTACAATAAGCGCAATGGAATGAATACAAGTTTTAACGGCATGGATAGATTAAAGCATGTTAAGATACTTCAATTAAAGGCGCTTTTATCGTATAAAATAATTCAAGCAGATAAAAGAAAAATAAAAACCAGCATTGAAATTGAACATGATATAGAAAGCATAGGCATAAATATAATAGATTTCTCAAGGATAATAGGAATACTTTTAGATAATGCCATAGAGGCTTCTGTAAAATGCAATAATCCAGAGATAAGGATTGGTATGTTTAATATAGATAATTCTTTTCTATTGGTGGTGCAAAATACTTGCCCTCTTGATACACCTCCTGTGTTTGAGATCTTTAAAAAAGGTTTTTCTACAAAAGGAAGGAGGAGGGGAGATGGTCTTTGGATAGTAAAATCAATAATTGATTCTTATGGTGAGAAGATAACCTTAGATACTGAAATAAAAGATGGTATTTTTAAACATGAACTATGGATAAGTGAGGACAATTGATGATGTAAAAAATAAATATAGAAATTATAAGCCCATAGCGTGTGCTATAGGCTTAGTTTTTATACGCTTGTAATATTGATATTTTTTGAGCGCATCCATGGAGATGTAATAATAGCGTTTTCAGCTGTTTCTATGGATACAGCATCTATGTTTTTAAATATTTCAAGTATATTTCCAGTTATCATAGTTTCGTTTATTGGATATAATATTTTTCCATCTTCTATATAGAAACTATTCTTTGCAACTCCTGAAAAATCTCCGCTTTCACTAGGGTTTCCTCCAGAAAATCTGCAAAGAAGTATTCCTCTTTTTACATCTTTTATTAAATCGCAAAGAGGTGTTTTTCCTTTAGCCATAGTAGCTAAATGACCTGATGAAAGCGCATGGGGAAATCCTGTTTTTTTCTCACCATAGAGGGTTAATCCAAATTTTTTAAGAGCTCCATCTTTAACATATACTTCATTTTTAGCTCTAAAGCCATCTTGTGTTATAAAGTAAGCTTTGCTCTCTTCAGGGTTTTCATATATAGTCACAAGAGGACTTATTACAGCTTCATTTAGCTTATCTTTTAAAACGCTGGTACCAGAAATTAAAGGTGTATCATTGAGAAATACATTCTTAAAATAATGAACAAACTCAAATGTCATTTCAGGAGTAAAGACTATATCTCCAATAAATTTATCCTTAATGCTGCGAGGATTAAGCTGCTCTATTGTTTCATTTAGTAAATCCTTAAATCTTGGTACTTCAATAAGCGGTTTGTTTAAATCATTTAAATAAAACTCTACTCCATTCATTGAAGATGATTTATCTTTATCTTTTGCTACGAACATAGCATAACCTGTATAGCTTGATCTTTTAGTTTTAAACTTCACATCATTTGTATTTTTATACCATGAATGAATATTATTAAATCCAAATATAATATCCATTTGAATCAAAGGATAGTCTCTTTTTATCTCATCTAAAAGTTCAGTTACTCTCATATATAGAAGATCATCATCACAATCTGAAGATCCAAATTCATATTCTTCTAATCCTTCTTCAAAGCTAGATATATCATTTGCAACATCAGGTTTCGAGGCTTTTGCTAATTCATAAACCTCTTTTGCTGCTTGCTTAATATCTTCCTCTAAAAGAGAGTTTATGGTGGCAGTACCTAAAGCACCTTCTTCAGTTATAGCTGTAATCATAAGAGATGTATCTAAAATGGTGCGCATCAAAGTTATTTTAGAAGCTTCAACATTAAATTCCTTTTCTTCACTTCTAATAATTTTGCAAGAAGCTTTAGCTGCACCACATTTTTTTACTTCCAAAAGAGCCATATCTAATTTTGAAAACATACTACTTACCCCCTATGGTTATTTTACATTTGATTGCAGGTCCGCCCATGCCAACACTCATGCGCTGTTTTTTTCCGCAAAAACCTGAACTTATCCATACCATATCGTCTGAAACCATGGTAACTGTTTTTAACATTTCAAAAGCCACTCCAGAAACAGTGGTATCTAAAATTGCTCTTCCTAATTTACCATTTTTAATCTCATATCCCATTGTAATACCGAACATGAATTCAGAAGTGGTATCAGCCTGACCGTTACTTGGATTAGAGAGATAATATCCATCTTCAATGGATTCTATCATATCATTTAATTTGCTATTTCCTGGCATTATGCAGGTGTTTCTCATCCTTATAAGAGGTTCATCTGAAAATTCAAATGCACGAGCATTTCCATTAGGAATTTGACCCATAAGAGCGCCATTGTATTTGTTTTGCATATAACCTTTAAGTATTCCATTTTCTATTAGAATTTGGTCTGAAGCTTCTATACCTTCGTCATCAACATATACAGGAACTTCGCAGGTTTTACCAAAGGCAGTATTTGCAAAATCCACCATGGTAATAAGTTCAGAAGCTACTTTTTTATTCATTAAGTTAGCTGCAATTGAACCAGAAAGAACTATATCTGCTTCAACTGTATGACCTACAGCTTCATGGGCTAGTATTCCTGCAAGATCTGGAGCTAAGATGCAATCTTTTAAGCCACCATCTGCAAAAGTTCCTTCTCTTTTTTTCATGAGTTTTTCATAAATTTTATCTATAGAACTATAAGTTTTTTCTGGATTAATGAAAAAATCTTCAAATTCTCCAAGTCCGCCATCAGGGAGTATTTCAAATAAATCCACAGGTGTACCTTCTCTATCTGACGTCATGCTTATGTATATATGACTTCGAGGTATAAAAGTATAAGCTTCTGTGCCATCTGACGTAACTAACTCTTTTTCCATATTTAAGCCATAATAATTAACAGTTCTGCTCAGTAGGTTTGGGTATTTCTTTACAATATAATCATCAAGAGCCATGCAAAAATCAACTTTTTCCTTTTGAGAAAGTTTTGTTTTTAAGCTTCTATGATCACGATTTAAAACTATTGGTTTAGAAATAAAGTTATTAATTGATTTATTTTCTCTCTTACCTAAAAATAATGCATTTTGATTTGAATTATAGATGACATTTTTTATCTCTTCATCTGTAGATAGGGGAGAACTTGCCATACCCCAAAATCCATTGCTAAAGGAGCGAGCTGAAATTCCTCGTTTTGAAGATTGGCTGTTTATCATCACATTACCTTTTGCAATTCTTATATTATTTATATAATTGGTATGGTAACGAAGCTCTGTATATGATTTGAATTCTTTTTTAAAACTTGCAAGATCATTCATCTTCTATAAAAACACCTCTTTTAATAATTTTCATATTTTATGATTATTATTATAACTTAGATACTAGTGAATTAATATAAATTTTTATAGCTTAGTATAAATTTAAAGTGATATAATTAATATATAAATTTTATAGGAGGGATGATTTTGAACAGAGTTATTTTATCGCCATCTAGGTATGTACAAGGACCTGGGGAAATAAAAAAGCTGCAGCAATATTTTGCAAATGTAGGCAGTAAAGGTGCATATGCTATCATAAGTCCTTCAGTTCTTGAAAATTACAAGGATGAAATTGTAAGTAGCTTTCAGGAAAATAATATTCCGATAAATTTGCAAAAATTTAACAGAGAGTGTAGTAAGAATGAAATTAATAGGATCATCGTTGATTTAAAGGAAAAAGATTTAGATGTGGTTATAGGAATTGGAGGAGGGAAGACTCTAGACACTGCAAAATCAGTAGCTTATTACATGCATCTTCCTGTGATAATTGTTCCTACAATAGCTTCAACAGATGCTCCTTGCAGTGCTCTTGCGGTTCTCTATACTGATGATGGGCAATTTGATGAATATTTATTCTTAAAGTCAAATCCAAATGTTGTAGTTATAGATACGGATATTATCGTGAAATCTCCAGCTAGGCTCTTAGTTTCTGGTATTGGAGATGCTCTTGCAACTTTCTTTGAAGCTCGTGCATGCAAAACATCAAATGCCATTTCAATTGCAGGAGGAACATGTTCATTAACTGCAATGGCAATAGCAGAACTTTGTTTAGATACTCTTTTAAAAGACGGATTAAAGGCTAAAATCTCTATGGAAAGAGGAGTAAACACTGTTGCAGTTCAAAATATCATTGAAGCAAATACATATTTAAGCGGAATTGGATTTGAAAGCGGTGGACTTGCTGCTGCTCATGCTGTTCATAATGGATTGACTGTTTTAGAAGAAACACATAAATTTTATCATGGAGAAAAGGTTGCTTTTGGTACATTAGTTCAATTATGTTTAGAGAATGCTGATTTAGATGAGATAAATACTATTATAGATTTTTGTAAATCTGTGGGACTTCCTACAAACTTAAAGGCACTCGGAATAGACAATTCAAAGACTAGTGATATTAAAAAGGTAGCAGAGGCAAGCGTTGTTCCTCAAGAGACAATTCACAATATGCCTTTTGAGGTTACAAAAGAAAGCGTTTTTGCAGCTATCATGCTTGCAGATAAATTAGGAAGTTAGAGTTATAGCCTACACCTAAAGATTAAGTGTAGGCTATTTTACATTTTATTGCTTTGACTTTATGAAAAATAGATATTATAATATATATGTAAAATAAAATAATATCTTCAGGGCGAGGTGAAATTCCTCACCGGTGGTTATAGCCCACGAGTCTTATGACATGATTTGGTGAAATTCCAAAGCCGACAGTAAAGTCTGGATGAAAGAAGATTATTCTTTAAGTAAACCCTGATTTTGTCGGGTTTTTTTATTTGCAATAATCCACCTTGAGAAATTGGAGGATTTAAATGGAATCAATTAGAACTATCACAAAAACCAACAAACTTGTAAAAATCTCTTTATTAAGTGCCCTAGCCTTTTTAATAATGATGCTAGATTTCAACATACCCTTTATGCCATCCTTTTTAAAACTTGATTTTTCGGATATTCCACCGCTTATTGCTGCCTTTTCAATAGGTCCTTTAGCTGGTGTGATATGTGAATTTCTAAAAAATCTGCTGATTTTAATAATAAAAGGGACAAACACTGGGTTTATTGGAGAACTTGCAAACTTTATAATAGGGGCATCTGTTTGCTGTACTGCAGGCTTAATATATGTAAAAAACAGGACAAAAAAGGGTGCTATCATATCACTTATTACAGCTAGTATTGTAATGGCTATTGTAGGATGTTTGGTAAATTATTTTATGTTGCTCCCATTTTATCAATATGCAATGAACTATCCAATTGAAGAGCTTATTAAACTATCCAAAATTGCAAACCCTTATATAGACAGCAAACTAACTTTGGTTTTATATGGAATCCTTCCTTTTAATTTAATAAAAGGAACCATGATCTCAACTATAACAGTGTTAATTTATAAGAAAATATCATCCATCCTATAAAAAAACTTTTCTCTTTAGGACTTATAAAGTTAAGTTCTAGAGAGATTTTTTTATATGCAAAAAACAGCATATAATGGTACAGATATATAAATATATATGTTTCCTTAGTTAAATTTTTATGATAACATATCCTTAGATTTTAAAAGGCGTTTTAAATGCCTAAACAGGGGGTAAAAAATTGAGCTTATATGCAATTTCCGATTTACATCTTAGCTTTTTTAAAGCAAAACCTATGGATAAATTTGGTCATAACTGGAAAGAGCATTTTAGTAAAATAAAATCAAATTGGATAAATACTATAGATGAAGATGATACTATACTTATAAGCGGTGATATATCATGGGCTATGAAACTAGAGGAGGCTTTGCCAGATTTAAACTGGATACATAACCTTCCTGGCAAAAAAATATTGATAAGAGGAAACCATGATTATTGGTGGAGCAGCATATCCAAACTAAATTCACTCTTTGATGATATGTTTTTTATACAAAATAATTTTACAAATTTTAAAGATTATGCAATTTGTGGCACAAGAGGATGGATCTGTCCAGGAGATGAATATTTTTCAAAAGAAGATCTGTCCATATTTGAAAGGGAAAAAATAAGGATTGAACTTTCTCTAAAAAGTGCTAAGGATTCAGGATATGATAAAATAATCTTTTTAATTCATTTTCCTCCATTAAATGATAAGCTTGAAAAATCAGATTTTATAGATCTATTTGAAAAATATTCAGTTAAAAAAGTTATATATGGCCATCTTCATGGTCCGTTTGATAAAATAAATATCTTTTCAGGATTTAAAAATGGAATAGAATATTTCCTTACTGCATGTGACTTTTTAAATTTTTCGCCTATTAAGATTTTGTAAGTTAGAAATAATTATTTTGGATGGTGGTTTAATGGCTATTATTAATTGGAAAGTTTTTTTACTTCCATATGAACAAGCAGTGGATGAAATAAAGGTAAAATTTAAAAGTATAAGAACTGAGCTTAGAACAAATAATGAATATTCACCCATAGAATTTATAACAGGGAGAGTAAAACAAATATCTAGCATAATAGAAAAAGCAAATAAATTTGATATACCAATTTCTGAAATAGATGAAGAGATAGAAGATATAGCAGGAATAAGAATAATGTGTCAATTTGTTGACGATATTCATAAAGTAGTGGATATAATAAGAAATAGAAAAGATATGCAAATAATGTACGAGAAAAATTATATAAAGACTAAAAAGAGCACCGGATACAGAAGTTATCACATAATTGTTAAATATGGAGTAGAAACAGCCTATGGGCATAAGGAAATTCTCGCTGAATTTCAAATAAGAACCCTTGCTATGAACTTTTGGGCTACTGTTGAACATTCTTTAAATTATAAATATAAACACGAAATACCACAAGATATTAAAATAAAACTGGTAAATGCAGCAGATGCAGCTTTTAAATTGGATGAATTAATGCTTGAGATCAAAGATGAGATAACAGATTCTCAAAAATTATTTGAAATTAAATCTAGTTTGGCATCAGATATAATGGATAATATAATAAATTTAACATCAATGGGAAAAACACAAGAGGCTGTTAGGTTGCACATTCAGCTTAATAAAACTCTTGAGGATGGAAATCAGAGTGAGCTTCATTCGCTTTTAAGGCATAGCAAGAAATTGATCGATTTATTTAAAAATTAACTAAAACCAATAACCTTTTGGAGGAAAAATGTATAAAAAAAATGTATTAAATGAAATAAAAGATCTATATAATAGAGTAAATATTTCAGATGATGATGAAAAGGACTTTAGCTTGCCACAAAATAATATTTTTGAGAATATGATGTTAAATGATATTTATAATCATGATTTACAAATACTAGGAGAGCAAAAGTTATTAAAAAATGATACTGGCATAGTTCTCCTTGCTGGTGGAGGAGGAACTAGAGTATTAGAATCATTAAAGATTCTTTTAAATTCTATAAAAAATGGTAAGGAAAATGAATTGACTAGTGAAGAAAAATGCACACTTAATATGTTTAAACCTCCTAATTCACTTGATCTTTTAGAAACAAATGAAACCAAATTAGTATTGCCAATTACACCAATAAAAAATAAAAGCCCTATGGTCTTAAATTTAGAATCCCTATCATCTCTTTCTAGGGATTTTAATTCTGATTTAAAAATAGTAATAATAGTTGGACCAACTACTATACATCCTATTAAAGAGCTTTTAATCAAAAATGATAATTTTGGAATAAAGAATATAGTTATAAAACCTCAGGGCTTGCTTCCTTGTATAAATGAAAGAACAAGTGATTTTATATTAAAGGAAAATGGAGAATATCTCTCTTCTGCAAATGGAGGAGGGGGAGTATTTGAAGCTCTATTTGATCTGGGTTTAAATGATGCTTTTGATAATATAGTTTATGATAAAAGTGCTATTGAATGGTTTAAAGAGTCTTCTATAAATGATATCTTAATAGCGCAGACAGATGACTCTAAAGAAAAAGAAGTATATAAAGCACTCCTTGGAGTGAAAAAGAATATGGATGAAGAAAGCAATGTGAATAATTTAGTGTGCATGGCTTATCACTATCCTAAAAAATACAGTGAAATAAATGGAGAAATTGAATTTTCATTTAAATTGGGTTCTTTTTGGAAAGTATTTTGTAATAATAAACATTACTATAAAATATTTGAATTTAATGAGCTATTAGATGAGCAAAGAAGATTGATAACTGAAAACTTTAAAAAGCCTTCTTTGACCTTTGCTGCAAGTTCAGGGTGCTTTGTAGTTCCTATTGAGCTTTGCGAAAAGATATATACTGAAAGATTGCTTATGCTCCATCTTCAGAGGAATAAATATGAGGAGCAGTTTAAGGTTACTAAGTTTGAATATTTTCTTCCAGATATTGTGGAAATTGCTACGAAAAATAACTATAATTTAAAACTTCTAATGTTAAGGGATACTTCTAACCTTTCAGGAAGGCTTAAAGATACTACAATGGATTCAATGCCGATAAAGGATATTTCTAAACTTTCCCTAGCATATGAAGCTAAAAAATATATTGATAAAAAAAAGCTCCTAGATTTAGGTGCATTGGTTCATGAAGATGCTATAGTTGAAGTAAGCAGCCTTTCTTCATTTAAAATAGGAAAAAATGTTGTTTTAGAAAAGGGTGCAAAACTTTATATAGGTGGAGAGTATGAGGAAAAGCATGATGTCACAATAGGAGATTTTGTTTTATTTTCTGAAAACTGTACTGTCATAATAGAAGGAGATAAAGATGTAAACATAGATGATGGAGTTATATTTGAGAAGGGCTCTATTGTAAATTTATAGATAAGATGAGCTAGGTTTTAAATACCCTAAGAAATAGGCAAAATATACTATTTCTTAGGGTAAATTTTTTTGAGTATTTATTTATTTAAATCTTCATCCATAGGTATTAATTTTAATGTATCTGTCATAGATTGTGTTGTGCTTCCTGCTTGATCTAATCTTGCTGTTATTGTATAATCAGCCGATGTTCCAAAAGAGCCATTTGGGAGCATCACTAAAAAGTCTAATTTTTGTGTTCCATTTGTATTGGGAAGAAAATTAAATGTAAGTGTCCTTGAACCATCTGGTTGAATTATATTAGTGGTGTTTTGTATTGATGATATATCTTCACCATTGCTATAACTTCCAAGTATTAAATTTTTTGGTATATCTATAACAAGCTGAGCATTTGAAATCTTTGTATTATCAATATCTACTGACACATCTATTTGCTTATAGCTTGCAGGATCTGATATTTTTATCGCTCCTGATACACCACTTAATGATAATCTAACGGCAGGATTTACCATTATTGTTCTAAGAGTTCCTCTGTTGTTATCATTTTGTATGTTGTTGTTCTGTATAGTATTGTTTTGCATATTATTCATATTGTTATTTGGTGTAGCTGTATTGTTTGGTACTGTTCTAACTGGAGCTGGTGCTGGAGCGTTGTTGTTTGGAGCTACTGTATTGTTATTTGGCACTACTCTAGTTGGTGCTACTGTATTGTTATTTGGCACTGTCCTAACTGGAGCTGGATTGTTATTTGGGGCTGGTATATTGTTTGGCACTGCAGGCACTGGCATATTGTTTGGTACTGCAGGTGCTGGTATATTGTTTGGTACTGTAGGTGATGGTGCTGCTTGCCTATTTGGAGCTGGACGAACTTGAGTTGTATTAGTATTTGGTAATACAGGTGTTCCTCCTACAGAAAAATAATCCAAATCTACTGCTTTGGCACTAGTAGTAAAACAGATGGAACAAGCTATTATTGATGTTAACAAAATAGTCTTCTTCATATTTTTGCCTCCTAATCATTTGATATTGTATTTTCTCAACTTATTATTTTTCATTTAAGGAATTTTATACACTAAATCAGTCTTTATATTATTTTTTAAAATATCCTATTTAAAATTTATTAACAAATTATACCAAGATTATGTTATAATTAAGTAAACAAGTACTTTCATGAGGGGGAGCTCTATTTTGAATCAATATTCAAAAATTTTAGAATTGTGGTCATCATATAAAATTGAAACAGAGGCAGATTTAGATAAGTATCTTGATAGTTTTTATATTCTATTTGCATATAATTCTTGCAAGATGGAAAATACTGAAATCACTTACCAAGATACAAAGGAGATCTTTGAAAATGGTAAAGTTTCAAACTATACAGGGAATCCTCAAACCTTGTTTGAACAACAAAATCAGAAGTTATGTTATGATTGGTTAAAGTCAAAGCTAGTGAATAAAGAGCCTTTAAGCATTGAATTGATAAAGGAAATTTACAGAATCCTTTTAAGTGGCGTTTATGATGAAAAAAGATATATAGTAAATGAAGAGCGACCTGGAGAATTTAAAAAAAATGATTATTTTATAGGTATAAATGAAGTGGGCTTGCAAGCTGATGAAGTTGAGGAATACTTAATTGATTTAGTAAAAGAGGTAAATGAATATAATGGTAAAAACATTCTTAAAGCTGCTACATATTTCCATTTAAAATTTCAATATATTCACCCTTTTGCAGAAGGTAACAAGCGTGTTGGAAGGATGCTTTTAAACTATTATCTCATAATAAAAGGACATCCGCCTTTGATCATTTATGAAGAGGACAAAATTGAATATAATAAGTGTTTGGATATTTATGATGAAGATGAAGAGATAGAACCTTTGTTTTTATTCCTTAAGAAAGAGACAGAAAAAACATGGGAAAAATCCCTAATCAATAAGAGTACAGATATTACAAAGAGAAAAAGATTATCCGATTTAGAATAATATTTATCTATTTAGAAGCCCCTTTTTATTAATAAAAATAAAAAGGGTGCTTTTTTGAAAATAAAAATCATATATGTATGTCATAAATCAGGATTTCTTTAAATCTTTCTTTTAATTTTAGAATCATATTTTTATATTCATGGGCTTCTTTATCGAATTTATTTATAATTGTATGGTAGGCTAACATCAGCTTATTGTTTAATGTTATAGCAGAAATTATTATGCTATTTTTTGGATAAGCGATGCCAGAAGGATATACAAATATTTTTTCAAGGCTAATAGAACCATAATTACCAGAGAGTTTTGCTTGTCCTAAGTTAGTTATGCTTGATGCAGGGATGATATTTAAAGCACTCTTTGCAATTATAGAAGCTACATGATTACTTTTTGATCCAAGCTTCTTATAATAATCTTTAAAATAATCATAGTACACTTCTGGAAGCGACTGAATTCTTTGAGAAAGTATGGAAGCTTCTATAAGATCTATTGGAAAAGTGGAAATCCTTTGTACCTGACTAATATCCTTATGATCCTTTAGAGCTGATTTTACTTTTTTATCATATTGTTTTGTATTATCCCAGAACGATGTAGAAGGATTATATTTATATTTAATATGTATTGAAGTAGCATGACAATTTATCGACCTTTTATTTTTACTTAAATGCCTTCTTAAATCTACTGGTACTAATTGATTAAAATTTTTATGTCCTTTATCTATTTCACTTCTGCATTTTAAAAATGCTATAGTCATAGCAGAATTCACTGTTACATTATATTTTTTGCATTTTTCTATTAATGAAGATGTGCTTTGTTCTGTAAATTCATCTGTAACTACTATATATTCATGGGATTTAAATAAACTTTCATGGGATTTTATGATATCTTTTGGCTCCATGTGTATTTTTGATCTATTCCATCTATAGGTTAAAAAATATGATATAGAGCTATTTAGTAAATTTCTAAAATATGAAGATAGATTGCGCTTTTCTACATATTTTATTAAATTTTTATAAGATGGTAGGTTATGTTCATGATCTATATCAAATTCCATATTAGGATCATTTAACAATTGAAGTATAGTATCTATAATTATTGTCATGCCAATCCCATCTGATATTAGATGGTGCGTTATAAATATTATTTCTGATTTAGTGCTTGATTTTAAAAGTATAAATCTAGTTAACGGCCCATTTTCAAGATCGAAGCTCTTAGTCCATTCATTCTTTATGATATCTTCAAAGTCCATATCTGAATTTCGGAAGATTATATTTATATTAAAATCTTTTTTTGTTTCTCTAAGCCAAACTTGTCCATTTTCATGCCATTTTAGTACAGTGTTTAATATTGGGTAGATTTTTCTTAGCTTTTTAACTGCTTCTTTAAATTTATCATCTTCTATATACCCTGCGACCTGTGCAACTATGGCGATTAGTGCCCCAGGAGAACGAATAAAAATAGCCTCTTGAGGCAATATTTCTCTTTCATAGCTTTTATAAACTTGATTATACATAATTACATCCTTTCTTTATCTTTTGTATTATACTCTATCCAAGATTTAAAATATAACCTGAGCATATTTCCTAATATAGACATATTTATTGATTAAAAAAATTTTGCAAACATTTTAAAAGCAGATCTTTATATTATAGTTGAGTTAAGGTTTAACTTCAATGTTGTTATTTTACATCTTTTGCTATAAAAAGTAAAATTTTATTTTTTTAGTTTAAGCTTATTATATGATAACATTATAAAATAATATTTTGATCCCACCAAATATTGTAATTATAGCATTTTTATTATATAATATTAAATATATTTATAAATTTTATAACTTTGGAGGGTTAAAATGTTGATTAATAGAAAAAAAGAATTTTTAATATCGATTTTTATAATAACATTTATACTTTTACAAATAGTAGTTTATGCTAAATATCCAGATCCAACTTATGTAAAACTTTCAATTTATAATATGGCCCACAAAGTTGACGGGTATAATAGACCAGGTCGTGTATGGTATGCAATGCCTGGAGAGTATATAACAGCAAATACACCATATATATATGCTGTTGATGCTACAGGCCTTGGAAAGCAATATGTCGATATTGGAGATGTTCTTTGGAATAAGGATACATATAATCCTTATGGAACTGCAATGTTTTGGAAACAATCTGGGAATGAATATAAAGTTGTATGGGATTTCATGAATTTAGATCTTGAAACTAGAAATACAGGAAAATTTAAGACATTTTTGGATAAGTATCCAAAAAATTCTGATGAAGCACCTAATGACGATGTTTATGAGGATTATGGAGATAATGATAAAGAGATAATAATTGAACCTAAGTGGAACAAGATGGTATCAAGACCTATAATTGAATTTGAGATGTTAAGTCCCATGGTTCAATGTGCAAATGTAGGAGATGAGGTTACATTAAAATTTAAAATTACGAATAATTCTCCATATGATTTGCCTGCAGCAGATATTAAAATCTCAAAGGGGATTTTTGCAGATGATATTTTAAATCAAACAGTACCTGGCTTTAGGACATATGAAGATGATAATAGGTCCATGATAGTTGAATATACATATAAGATTAAAGAGAATGATCCAGACGAAATAAAATTTGATGCAAATTTCTTTCCAATGTATAGTTATACTTCAGATGGAGCTGGGTTTAACGGGGTAAGAGGAATACCTGACACATATTATTTAACACAAGCTGGAACAATAAATGTGCTTCGTACAGGTTTAACTGTTAAAAAAACTGTTGATAATAATATGCCTTCTCAAGGTGATACTGTTACATATAGATTTGAAGTACAAAATATTGGAAAGATAACTCTTAATGATATAAAAATAGATGATATCATGGATGTTGTTAAAAGTGATTCTTCAGATTCTCATGATGTGCCTCAAAGAAAGGTAGATATTATGCCAAAGGTAAAGGATACCTTAGCTCCTGGTGAAAAATTTGAATTTATAGGAAAATATAAAGTTACAGAGCTTGATGTACAAAATGGAAAGGTAATAAGAAATATTGCAGTGGCAAAGGCTAAAGCGAGCACTAAGTGCGGTACTGAAGTGGAAGTAAAGAGTGAAGAGAGTTATGTGGATTTTGAGGTTAAAAGATCAAATTTAAAGGTTGAAAAAATAGTGGACAAGAAAGAAGCCAAGGTTTCAGATACTTTAAATTACACAGTTAAAATTACAAACACAGGAGAGACTATTTTAAAGATTTTACAGATAAATGATGTGATTAATAATAAAAATATAGCACTGACTGGGAACCTTCCTCTCATGATTCAACCTGGAATATCTATGGAATTCAACGGATCTTATGTGGTTTTAAAAGAAGATGTTAAAGATAATACGATAACAAATATTGCAACAGTAAAAGCTATTGATTTAAATGGTAATAATATTCCAGATGGTGTAAGTCAAGTTGAAACCATAATAAAAGATGAGGGGTTAAAAATAGTAAAATCTACTAAAGAATCTGCCCTGCCAGGAGAAACCATAATTTATACATTTGTTGTCACAAATACTGGTGATACCACTATAAGAGATATAACAATAGATGATACATTGATCGATAAAAGTACATTAGAGCCAAGGTCATATGATAGCTTAGATAAGGGAGCGTCAGTAACATTTACAGCAAAGTATACCATCCCAATGGATAAAAAAGCTAAAGATATCATTGCAAATACTGGGGCAGCAATAGGGAGAGGCTTAAATGATTCTACTATTAAAAGCAATGAGAGCATAGTAGAGTGTACTATAGTTCAGCCTACAGAAGCTAAAATAAGTATTTCTAAAACAGTAGATAATTTAAACCCAAAGACTTCAGATACAGTGACCTATACTATTAAAGTTTCAAATATTGGGAATACAGTTTTGTCCAATATAAAAGTAGAGGACAGGCCTTTAGTATATGTAAAAAATATAAATAAATTAGGAATTGGCGAATCTAAGACATTTACTATTGCTAAAAAAGTTACAGAAAAATCAGGTTCTTTTACAAATGTAGCTACTGCTACTGTAGAGAATGGACCTTCCTGTGAAGCATCTGTTACTTATAATGTGATAAATGAAGAATTGAGTTTAGTTAAGACAGTAAATAATGCTACTCCTGTTGTAGGAGAAACAATTACATACACTTTTATTGTTACAAATACAGGAAATACTGTTATAAAAAATGTTACAATAAATGATTCTCTTATAGATGATAGCACACTAGAGCCCCAATCATTTTTAAACTTAGAACCTGGTAAGACTGTAAAATTTATAGCAAAATATACTATTCCTGATTATAAAAAAGTGGTGAATGTTGCAAATGCAGTAGGGTCAGGGGTAAATGGTTCTATTATTAAGAGCAATGATGGCAGAGTTGTATGTACAGTAATGGCTGCCGCTACTAAACCAGGTATAAGTGTTTCAGAAACTATAGATAATAAATTTCCTAAAACTTCAGATACAGTTAACTATACTATAACTGTAACCAATTCTGGAAATACCAGATTATCTAATATTAGAGTAGTAGATGAATCTTTAGGATATTCTGATATTATAACAAATTTAGAGCCTGGAAAATCTGAAGTAATAATGCTTAAAAAAGTCGTTACAGAACAATATGGTTCATTTACAAATACTGTAGTAGTAAATTCAGGAGAGCTTTCTGATAAAGCAAGTGTTACGTATAATGTATTAAAAGAATCTCTTAGTTTAGAGAAAAAAGTCAACAATAAAAACCCTATATTAGGAGAGTCAGTTACATATACTTTTACCGTAAAAAACACAGGGAATACTACCATTAAAGACATTAAAGTAGATGATCCTTTGATCGATATGTCAACTTTAAACCCTCAATCAGTTGCAAGCTTAGCACCTAATGAATCTGCTGTATTTGAAGCTACATATACAATTTCTCAAAATGCAACTGTTGGATACGAGATTGTAAATACTGCAAAAGCATTTGGAAAAGGGATGGGTGATAGCGTTATAACAAGCCCATCTTCTAGTACTACCCTTAAGATTATAGAAAATCCAGTAAAACCTGGTATAAGCGTCTCAAAGTCTGTAGATAAAGTTAGACCAACAAAAGGACAAGCAATTATCTATACAATTAAACTTGCAAATACGGGTAATTCTGACTTGAACAATATAGAGATAGTGGATGAATTATTAGGATATAGAAAAAATATAGAAGTGTTGCAAGTTGGAAAGTATGCTAAAATAGAACTTGCTAGGAAGGTTACTGAAGATCCTGGAAAATCATTTACAAGTACTGTAAAAGTTAAGGCAGATGGATTAAATGAAGTCTCTTCAAGTGTCACATATACTGTAGTAAAAGTTCAAACTAAAAAACTTTATCTTCCAAAGGTAGGGGAAAAAATAGAAACAGATATAATTAAATATTTCATAAAATAATGATCTTGACAATTTGGTGTATTTGATAAAAACTATTCTTGAAGTAAATCAAAGGGGATTTTTTATGAAAGTATTAGTTTTAGGAGGAACTCGTTTTTTTGGAGTGCATATGGTGAAAAGCCTGTTAAAAAGAGGAGATGAAGTCACCATAGCAACAAGAGGTAATATTAAAGATGACTTCTTAGATAAGGTACATAGGATCAAATTAGATAGGACAGATATTTTGAGTATGAAAGAGAATTTATCTCAAAAATATTATGATGTGGTATGTGATAATATATCATATTGTTCGTGTGATGTTAAAAATTTATTTGAATCTGTGGAATTTGGAAGATATGTGATGACTTCTTCTATTTCTGTATATGATTCATTTCATGATGATATGTCCGAGGATGAATTTAATCCACTTACGCATGAGTTAAAATGGTGTAAAAGAGAAGAGCTTAATTATGCTGAGGGAAAGCGTCAAGCAGAGTGTGCTGTTTTTCAAGAATATAACAAAGTACCTTCTGCAGTTGTGAGGTTTCCATATGTAACTGGAATAGATGATTATACAAAGAGGCTTTATTTTTATGTAGATAGGGTCATTAAGAAGATTCCAATGAATATCGATAATTTAAATGATAAGATTTCATTTATAGAATCAAAAGAAGCAGGAAGTTTTATTTCCTTTCTTTACTCTCAAAATTTTACAGGTCCAATACATGCAAGTGCAAATGGAAATATATCTATAAAAGAGATCTTTGATTATGTAAAAAAGAGCACTGGCATAAGCCCAATCATCGATTTAAATGGTGAAAATGGTCCATATAATGGAACGCAAACCTTTAGCATCAATTGTGAAAAAGCTAAAGGTTTGGGCTTTAATTTTTCTAATATTGAAAAATTTATTTACTATATTCTGGATAAATATATTGAGATTGCAAAAGGATAAAATATTTAAGAAAGTTATTGAAGAGGAGATTGAGCTTTTAGAACTTATCTTTTATAAAAAAATTATTTGAAATTTTTTTATAGCTTTTTCTTTTCTTCTGTGGTAATATATCCTTGCGTTTTTATTCCTTACCCTTTTTTATTTTTATAAAAGCTTGGGTTTGGATTTTTTGTGTTCCTCTATTTTACTTCTTTGTTCATAATTCAAGGATAAAAAGATAAAAAATGGAGGTGTATTCATGTCTCAGATTGTATTAGAAAACATATCAAAGGTTTTTAAAATTAGGGAAAGATCTGAAGGAAAATTTGGATTGGTCACAAGTACGATTATGAGAAAAACAAAAGAAGTAAAGGCGCTTGATGATATCACATTTAAGATCAATGAAGGTGAACTTGTAGGCTATATTGGTCCAAATGGTGCAGGAAAATCTACAACAGTTAAGATAATGAGTGGAATTTTAACTCCAGAATACGGAAAATGCGAGATAATGGGAAGAATACCTTGGAAAGATAGGGTAAATCATGTTTCTAAAATAGGGGTTGTTTTTGGGCAGCGCAGTCAGCTTTGGTGGGATGTACCTGTTAACGATAGCTTTGATTTATTAAAGGATATTTACGATATTCCTATAGCATTATATAGAGAAAGGTTAAAGAAACTAATTGAAACGATGGATATTGGCTGTCTTTTAAAAACTCCAGTTAGGCAATTATCATTAGGTCAGCGTATGCGCTGCGAAGTTGTAGCATCTCTTTTACATAGTCCTAAAATATTGTTTTTAGATGAACCTACCATAGGACTTGATGCAATTTCTAAGCTTTCTTTGCGTGATTTTTTAAAAAATGAAAACTATGAAAACGGAATCACCATGATACTCACAACTCATGATATGAACGATATAGAAGCTCTGTGTCATAGAGTGATGGTAATAGGTCATGGAAAGCTTCTATTTGATGGCAATCTTGATAGTCTAAAGAGGCAATTTTCACCATTAAGGTGCATTCGTGCAATTACAGAAAAACAAATTAATAAAATTCAAATTATAGGTGCAGTTAAAATTGATGTTGTAGATAGAGATTGGACTGTCTGGTTTGATCCATCTAAATTTCCTGCTCATAGAATAGTTGCTGATATGGCTGAAAGGTTACCTCTTGTGGATATTATGATAGAAGAGCAGGATATCGATGAGATGATAGCAGCAATGTATCAGGAGATGGACTTATGAGAAGGACAGTAAAAGCAAGCTTTTCACTTTTTAAAATAAGAGCTG
>JAVBPQ010000063.1:0-10116 GCA_031549525.1 Clostridiaceae bacterium
AAGTGCCATTTCATGAATTGACCCAAGAGGAGATAAATGAGGAATATGAAGAATTAATGAATCTTAGAGCAAATGATCCTAGAGGGTCAGAGTATTTTGAAAGAAAAGATGAAGAATTCAGATTAAAAATGGAATTAGTCAGACTTAGAAAACAAAATAATTTAACACAAATTGATATGGTTGAAAAATCCGGATTAACACAACAAGCTATAAGCAGATTAGAAAAAGATAAAGGTATAAGCCCAAAATTAAATACTTTGATTAGTTATCTTGATGCCTTAGGTTATAAAATAGATTTTAAACCTAAAGAAGAAAAATAAGGTATATTATAAAAAACGACCTTTACAAGTGACAAGTAAAAAAAGACTTAGTTCTTTTATTACTAACAACAAAGTTAAACATATCAAATTTAGGGTTTGTTGTTGTAAAAGTTTTAACAACAATTTTAAATGTTTTAATTGTTTTAGGTATACCTTAAAGTATTGGTATATATATGTTTTTTAATCTTAATTATGTATAAAAAGCGGGTTAATTATGTACAAAAAGAGGGTCAAATATGTACAAAAAGCGGGTTTAACTATGTACAAAAAGAGGGTTAATCATGTACAAAAAGAGGGTAGACATGTATAAAAAGCAGGTGAACATGTATAAAAAGCGGGTGAATTATAAGAAACTTGGGAATAAACACAATTTAATATATTGTCATGTTGTGTAATACAAACAAACAATAAATTTTTATACCCGCTTTTTGTACATAGTTAAATGTTACTACTAGGCATAGCAATTTAAGCAAATATTATGCCTTTAATACTAAGCAGTACTGAGTTTAAAATATTTAATTTACATTTTTTTAAGTTGATACATGTATTTAATATATGTATTATACATTATATATTGACATATAAATAAATTTAAATTATAATCCTCATCAAATGGGGAGGGATAAAAAATTTTGAATGATTTAGTAGTCAAAAGCAATTATTTAATACAAGCCCAATATACCTTAACCCTACGACAGCAACAATTATTGTATATAGTTTTAGATTTAATATCTAAGGATGACGATGAATTGAAAACATATAATGTAAGTGTCAAAGATTATATTAAAAAAACAAATTCGGAGACCAATAAAGATATATATGCTGATATGCAAACTGCTGTTGAAGGTCTTAGAAATAGAGATCTTATTTTTACAAGTACAAAATATGGAGAATCAAAACATTTTAAGTGGGTAAGTTATGCACATTATTCTAGAAATCGAGGATACATAGAAATTGGCTTTGATCCAAGACTTAAACCATATCTATTACAACTTAAAGAAGAGTTTACTAAATTGAGCTTAGCACGTATGCTAAGTTTTTCATCTCACCATTCCTGTAGAGTATATGAGCTCTTAAAGCAATATGAACGCATAGGCAGCAGAACAATGAGTCTTGTGGAATTTAAAGGATTTCTTGGATTTCAACCATTCCAATATAAAGTCTATGGGGAACTAAAAAGAAAGGTGTTAATTAAAGCTCAAACTGAAATAAATAAAAACACTGATATATCTTTTGATTTTGAAGAGATTAAAGAAAACAAGAAGGTTGAATCTTTGAAATTCAATATACATGTTAAAAAAGGGACAATTGAAAATTCTGCTGATACAAAAAATATTAACGAATTAGTTATAACAACGAAAGAAGTAGATGAAACAGAAGACAAACTAAAAGAAATACAAAAAATATTAGAAAATAAGATAACTAAAGGCGAGGCTCGAACTTTATATATAAGAGCTGATGGGGATATCGAAAAAATAAGACAAGCTTATAATTATGCAATGGAGGTAAGTAAAGAACAAAAAATAAAGAATTTTATGGGATTTATAATTCATTTGTTAGAGCTTCCTGAAATACCAAAGTTGATTAAACTAAACAAAATAAAAAATCCACAATCAAATTTTGAGCAAAGAAATTATTCCCCAGAGTATTTTAAAGAACTTGAAAGAAAATTGCTGGGGTGGGATGAAGATATAGTAGATGAGCAGGATAATTAAATCTTCTTTAAAGATATAGTAGATAAACTAAGAGAGACCAAGTTTGATAAAATATTAAGCCATTAATTTTTCAACCTAAATATGCTATAATTAATATAAGAACATCATAATTTTTCACAAAAGGGGCTGTTGCAAAACTGAGAGAAAACTCAGTAAAACAGCCCCATAAAATCCCTATATTATTGTTGTTAACGTAACAATTTCTTAGGAGTATCCTTGTCACTTTTTAGATGAAGAATTATTATCATTATCATCTGAAGAATACTTTTCTGACCCTGCAGATTTTTTTGACTCTTTAGATTTTTTCGACTCTGCAACTGTTATAGTTATGGTTTTAGAAACAGTTCTGCAATTTCCACCAGTCACTTTATAAACAATGCCATATTTTCCAGGCTTATTTGTGTAAATATACCCTTTTATAGTCACATCATCGGTTATATCTTCTCCTCTTCCCCCATCATCTATAGCAGTGACATTTTTCATTATATCAATTTCTTCACCAATTTTTATTGTATAACTCTTAGCATCAATAACCGCATCCTGCAATTTGCTATTACAATCGCTCTTTGATTTTGTATCGGACTTCTTATCACTCTTTGACTTTGTATCATACTTCTTATCGCTCTTTGATTTTTTGTCATAATCATCTTTATCATATTTATCATAATCATATTTATCATATCTATCATCATCATACACATATACAAAAGGATCGTCTATTTTTACAGTTGGAGTTGTTGGAGTTAGAGGTGGTAGTGGTATTATTGGTCCAATTGGTGTACCATAAGGTCTATACAAGTATCTTCCAGTAGCAGGATCAAATTTAACAAATGTATTATCATTATTAGCTTCAGTAGTTACAATGTCATTTTTACTCACTACATAAATTCCTGTTATATTCCCCTCAGAATCTTTAACTCCATTGAATCTATTATCTCTAACGATGAATTGATTTATATCAACATCTGATCTTATTGCAGCAGCTTGTAATGGGCTAAGAAATTCATTGTTTAAAATATTCGCAGTTCTAATTGGCCAACCCCATTGTGACATTACAATAGAATATCCAGAATCAGTTTTAAAATTTTCACTAAATATGTTGTTTTGTATTGTCACTTCATCTGCCATATTGTAAAGACCTTGATCAAAGGTTCCTGAAAAAGTATTTCCAGTGACAATCGCTCCAGTGCTGTTTCCTAGTGATAAAGGCATCCCGCCTCCACCATTTGAAATAATTGTATTACCAGTAATCCTTAAGTTATCACTATTTGCACCAGAACCAGCATATTGAGCAACAATACCTGTTGAACTGTCTTCACCCATATTAAATTCTTTATCTTGACCTACATAAATAGTATTATTTGAAACAGTTACTCTGTCTGAATCAGGTCTTATAAAAACATTAATACAATTTGCATTTTGATCACTAGAAACATTATCATATCCATATATGGTGAATCCGTCCAGTGTAACATCATCAGCATTTATCTTTATTCCGCCATTTGATGACCCTGATATATTAGTTAAATTAATTCTAGCTGTTTTACCTCCAAGTAGTATCACGCTCTTGGTAATTTCAAAACCATCAGTAATTGTTACACCACTTAAATCTATGGTATCTCCGGGATTTACAGCTGCACTGTTAATATAGTTAGCAACTTCTAGCCCTGTAGCTGTACCACCTGAAAATGGTCTTAGTGTTTGAGCATTTACAACTGCTGAAAACAACAATCCAATGACAAAAACAAAAGTAACCATTATTTTTAATGATTTTTTCAATTTAAACTCTCCCTTCTTAAAATCAAATAATTTAAAAATATATGTTTTCTTTTAGGGGTTATCACCCCATCACTAGTCTATGCTTATTAGCTATCAATAGTTCTAAACAAGCGACAAAAATAAGAAGCTCACCCACTCTTTGAGATAGTTTAGCTTTTTTTGCATCAAGGTCTTATTAGAATAGCAAGATGACTTTATAACAGTAACAAGCTATTATGAAAACTTTATATCAATGTGTACATTAAAAAATTCAAGAAATCTAAGATGTATAATTAAGTGGTTTTCAGAAAGAATCTTGCAAAACAAAAGCAATTAACAAGATTTTAAAAAGATTTTAAAAATATATTATTTTAAATTTTAACATATAAAATAGTATATATATTATATAATTACTGATGATACCATATATGTAATAATAAGTAAATATAAATATTTAAAAGTTTAAAAAAATTTAAAAATTCTTTTAAATATTAATTTTAGAAAATATTGGAATTTTATTTTTGTTTTTAGAGAATACTATTAAATAGAAAATAATTTATATGAGGTAAAAATGGAAATTTTAATTGGATACACAGGCTTTGTAGGCTCAAATTTAAATATGCAGCATAAATTTAAAAGAGTATTTAACTCAAAGAATATAGAAGAATCTTTTAATTTAAGTCCAGATCTGTGTGTATATGCAGGAGTTTATGCAGAAAAATTTTTAGCAAACTCTCAGCCAGAAAAAGATAAAAAAAATATAGAAAGCACTATTTTAAACATAAAGAATATAAATCCCAAAAAGCTTGTTTTAATATCTACCATCGATATCTACAAAGACCCTTTTGATGTAGATGAAGATAGCAAAATCGAAACACAAGATCTTCATCCATATGGATTAAACAGATACTACCTTGAAGAATGGGTGAAAGGAAACATAAAAGACCACTTGATAATAAGGTTGCCTGGTTTATATGGAAAAAATTTAAAGAAAAACTTTCTTTACGATTTAATAAATATAATTCCATCCATGTTGACTAAATCAAAATATGAAGAATTAACAAAGCAAAACATCTTATTATCTAAGTATTACAAAATAGAAGAAAGCAACTTTTATAAATTTAAAAACACAAATTTAGAAGAAAAAAACAATTTAAAAGATTATTTTAATTCCATAGGTTTTTCTGCAATAAATTTTACAGATAGCAAAGCAAAGTTTCAATTTTATAACCTCTCCTATCTGTGGGATCATATAAAATTAGCAAATAGAAGCAAAATAACCTTATTAAATTTAGCAACAGAGCCAATTTTAGCAGAAGAAATTTATAAAACCATAAAAAAAGATGACTTTGTAAACAATCTAAAAAGCAAAGTTCCAAACTATGATGTTAAGACAAAATTTTATAAGATCTTTAAAGGAAAAGATGGATATATATTTTCCAAAGATTTTATTTTAGACGATATCAAAAAATTTGCAGAAGGTACATTAAATGAAACTATCGATTTCAAATATAGCTTGGGATAAAGAATATGATGAAGAAATATATTCATTCTTAAACCAAAATGAATATGCAGGGATTGAGATTGCCCCAACAAGGCTATTTCCAGAAAATCCTTATGATAAAAAAGATGAGATAAGAAAATATGCAAAGAACTTAAAAGATAGATATAATCTATCGATTTCATCCATACAATCTATATGGTATGGAAAAGATCAAAATATATTTAACTCAAAAAAAGATAGAGATGAACTTATAGAATATACAAAGAGAGCTATAGATTTTGCAAATATCATAAAGTGTAAAAATTTAGTGTTTGGGTGTCCTAAGAATAGATCTATACCAAATAAATCAAAGCTAGAAGAAGCTATAGATTTTTTTAAAGAATTAGGAGACTATGCTTCTTTAAATGACACAACCTTATCCATAGAGCCTAATCCTGTTATATACAACACAAACTTTATAAACAAAACAGAGGAAGCCTTCAAGATCTGCAAAATGATAAACTCTCCTGGAATAATGGTAAACATAGATATAGGAACCATGATTTACAATGATGAAAAGATGGATATTGTAGATAAAAACATAGACCTTGTAAATCACATTCACATAAGTGAGCCATATTTAAATAAGATCAAAGAGAATAAACTTCACTTTCAATTAAAAAAGTTAAATTATGATAAATTTTTTTCTATAGAGATGAAAAATTTAAATGACTTAAAAATAGTTAAAGAAATTATTTATTACATAAAAAGGGTGATAGCATGATATACGAAAATATTGATGGTGTACCAAATTTTGAATCTATAGAGTACTCAAGAAAAAATGCTGATTATTGCATCTTAATCCCAATAATCAATGAAGGTAAGAGGATTAAAAATGAATTAAGAAAAGCTATGAAAAATGATATACATAAATTATGCGATATCATAATCTGTGATGGCGGGTCCTCAGATGGTTCAATTGATAAAGATATATTATATCCTTTAGGGGTAAATACGCTCCTTATTAAACAAGATATAGGAAAACAAGGAGCCCAGCTTAGAATGGGATTTTGGTGGACCTTAAATAGAGGATATTCAGGTTTTATAACTATAGATGGCAACGATAAGGACAGCATTGAAGATATTCCTAAGTTTATTGAAAAATTAAATAAAGGCTATGATTTTATACAAGGCTCAAGATTTATAAGAGGCGGTCTTGCTATAAATACTCCACTTATAAGGTATATATCCTTAAGGTTAATTCATGCCCCTATTATCTCTCTGACAGCAGGGCATTGGTTTACTGATACCACAAATGCTTACAGAGGATATTCAAAAAGATATTTAACTCATCCGAATTTAAATATCTTTAGGGACTGTTTTATGACATATGAACTTTTAGCCTATACATCAGTAAGAGCAAGCCAATTAAATTTAAAGGTCTGTGAAGTACCAGTTAAAAGAGAATACCCTAAACATGAAAAAACCCCTACTAAGATAAGCCCATTAAGAGGAAATTATAATTTATTTAAGATACTAATATTAAATCTATTTAGGGTATACAATATATGAATATTAAATATACTAAGTTAAATGATCTAGATTTTAATGCAATGACAGTTTCAATATTTTTTTCATCTATTGCCATATTGTTAGTTTTTTACTTTGTAAAGAGTGATTTAAATGTTACCTCATTTGAAAGAATAATGGGAAATTCTCTTATGCATGGTATAGACGTAGAAAAAAGAATAAATTTAGCATATTTTATTTATATTTTGACTCCTATAATATTTTTCATAGTTTTTTATTTATTTAGCCTGATTTACAAAAAAAACAAGGATGAAAAAGAATGCTTGAATTTTTTAAAGATTATCTCCATCATATCTTTAACATGTGTATTCTTTTTCTTAACAAACTTAATAAACAATTTATTTAAAAGCAAAGTTTTATTGATATCTATATTATTTTCTTTTATAATATGCACTCTTTTAATCTTATATTTATTGGTATTAAAGAGATTTATTTCCTTTAAAGCTTATAAATGGTCTTTATATATTTTTTTTGAATTTACATTTGTATGCATCTTAATAAGCAATATGAGCATTAAAAGAGCTATGATTTATTGTTTGATCTTCTTTATAGCATGGATATTTATAAGCTTCTTAAACAAAGGCTTTTTATTACAGAATTTTAAAAGGCTAACCATGAGTTTTATACCATTTATGAATGGATTGTTTATAATATCCTTATTTTTAGAGTGCTGCAATATTTTAAATCAGTACAATATAATAATTAAAAATAAAGATAAGATCAGCATATTGATATATTTTATCCTGATAATACTAAGCATATTAACATTTTTTATTTTAAAAGTTAAAAATATCAATGTAGAGAAAGATTATGAAAAATATTATCATATTGCACTAATTTTAAGCTTAGGGTTTATTAGCGCACTTTTACCTCTACAGACCATAATACATACAGATCTCTTTGAATCTGCAAATCATGGGATGATGATAAATGACTTTTTAAAGTATGGTAAAATTCCCATAATAGAAACATTCGATGCACATATGCTATCAAATTCATTTTTAGGGATCATCTATGGATTATTAAACAAAGATAACTTTGGTGCAATCTTTGCACTATACAACAGCTATCTTGTTCCTATATTTTTAACTATCATCTACTACATAGTAAGCAAATTCTTTGACAGGGATTTTGCATTTTTTATGGTGCTTTTATTTCCATACAATACACCTTATTTTTATTTAGATTTTAGTTTAATTACAATCCTTGGAGTGATTTATTGCATAAAGAAAAATAATTATCATGGATTTTTTATATACTCTATAAGCGTTTTTACTTCAATATTATATAGACTAGATTTTGGATTCTCCTTTGGAGTGGCATCTTTATTTGCCTTATTAGTAACAAATAAAGTTTATTCTTTAAATTTAAAATTAAAGAAACTATTTATTGCTATAGCAAGCTCTATATTTATTAGCTTAAGCTTCTTTGTGATTATATGCTTTATTAAGAATATAAATCCTATTTTAAGACTTAATGAGATTTATTTCTTATTAAAATCAAATACAAATTGGGCATATTCCACCATTGGTGATACCTCTAAGTTTGGCTTTATCCTAACCTATATCATAATACCAATATTAATTTTGTTTATATTATCATCTATTTTAATAAATATATGGAAAAAAAATATCATTGTTAAAATGGATAATTTCATAATCATCTTTATTTTAATATTAGTATTTATAGTCAATATGCCAAGAGGTTTAGTGAGGCATAGTTTTGCAGAATCCACTCTTTTCTTTTTTGCATCTAGTGCGATTTTAGTTTTTGCTTTTTATCTATCCTTATATTTTAAAAGCTATGATAAACTCGCTTTTATAGGTGTATTAACATTTTCATCACTGTTAATACCTGTATTTATGACAAACTCAAATTATAATTCTAGCAATTTAATAGATAATAGTTTATCAAAATACTATGACCCATCAAGCTTTAGTACTGCATCTTCTCAAAAAGTAGATAGAGTTTTAATTTCAAATGGAATGAAAGAACTAACTTCACCTATTCTCATGGTTATGGATAGGATTATGAATGAAGATGAAACTTATGTTGATTTTACTAATCAGACCTTATTATATGCTCTTAGCGATAAGAAAAAGCCAGTATATGTAAATCAATCTCCAGCACTTTTAAGCGGAGAGTTTATGCAAGAAGAATTTATAGATCAATTGATAAATTCAGATAAAGAAGTGACGTTTGCACTTATGCCATCTGAAAACCAGGATTTTAATTTATCTTTAGATGGTATCCAAAATTCTTATAGATACTACAAGGTATCTGAATTTATTTCTAAAAACTATATACCTATATGTTTATGTGATTCATTCTCAATATGGTGTAAAAATGACCGATATGATTTAGTCATAGATAGAATAAAAGATAGTTCGAAATATACTAATATATCTTCCAATAAAGCTAATATTGATACAGAAGAAGATGGTATAGCAACATGTTTTAGCGATATTAAAACTTTTAAACAAATAAAGGATAGTGATTATGGAAATTTAGAGGCACTGCACTTTTATTCATTAGAAAAGATACCATATATTTGGGGAATGCATGATGAGAAAAAATCATATTTAAATAAGGAGATAAAGGATTCAATCATAAAATATGATGATTATTATTCTATTGATACAATTAATATCAATAAAGATAAAGGTAATTATATATTGATGGAAGGAGATTTTAATGATGATGAAAATTGCAATATCACATTTTATGAAAAAAATCATGAGGAATTTATTCCTTTAAGTAATTTTTCATTTTCTATAAATAAAGGAGAAAAACAAAGGTATTTAATCAGGGTAAGCAGTGATTTTTATTGGTATTTAAAAAAGATAAATGCATTTAAAATATCTGATAATTTAAAGTGTAACAATCTTAAAATTAAATTATTGGAAGGAGATTAATTAAAAATTATGACTCACGATAAAATAATAATAGGAGCGGGTCTATATGGTTTATACTCAGCTCTATTTTGCGGAAAACAAAAGGAAAAGGTTTTAGTGCTTGAATATGATAAAGAACCCTTTAGCAGGGCAACATATATAAATCAAGCACGGGTACATATGGGGTACCACTATCCAAGATCCCTTTCAACTGCTATAAAATCTAAAAAATATTTTGATAGATTCAATGATGATTATAATTTTTGCATTCACAGTGATTTTCACCAAATCTATGCAACAAGTACAAATTTTAGCTGGAGCAATGCAGAACAATTTAAAAAATTTTGTGCTGATGC
>JAVBPQ010000027.1:0-11334 GCA_031549525.1 Clostridiaceae bacterium
GAGAAGATATTGTTTTCTGTATACCATGAGTGTATCCACAAAGGCGTGGGCATAATGTACAGGATAACGGATGTTAAAAAAATATTCTCCGATCTTTTAAATCACAATTTTCAAAGTGAAAATTTAAAGCTTCGCTTAAATGTAACTGATAATTTTATTGAAGATAATAATCAAAAGCTTATTTTAAGCTTTCAAAATGGAAAGCTCTCTTTAGATTATGATGGACCTTATGATGTAGAGCTATGTATTGATATTTGCGAGCTATCAGCTCTTTTATCTTGCAGTATAAAAATAACATCACTTTATAAATATGGCCTAATAAAATTATCTGATGAAAGCTATCTTCATAAGCTTAATAAAATCTTTGCAACATCTGAAAAACCTCAATGCCTTACATATTTTTAGATAATTTGTAAAAACTTAAAAACAGGTGATAAATTTATGGAGATACAAATATTTAGATGCAAGCTAAGGGATATCAAATATGCTATGGAAGCAATATCTATAGTTAAACATGAAGAAGATAATAATCCCCTTTCCCTTATAAGTGAAGATGCTATGATATCTTTTTTATCTAAGCCTTATAATTATATTATTGTAGCTTTATTTCAAAGAAAAGTTGTAGGATATATAGTGGCTTATGAACTTGAAAAAGCAGCATATAATACAAAGCATATGTTTTTTTATGAAATAGAAGTCCTAAAAAAATACAGAAGAAATGGTATTGGTTATTCTTTAGTTGAGTATTTAAAAAATATGTCAAGGAGAAAAAACATAGCAGAAATATTCGTCATAACAGATAGCTCAAATAAAGCTGCTAGAGCTCTATATAAAAAAGCAGGGGGAAAATATTTAACTGAAAAATCAGATGACTTAATATTTAATTGGATTCATCCATTTTAAAGTAAAGAGTCCTCATCTTTTAACTGAGGACTCTAGTTATACTTTAACTTATTATAACGATTTTATCCCCATTTTAACGAAATTGTTCCAAAATCTCATTAAGTCCAGTAGCTTTAGATGGCTCTCCAGATGAGAAAAATTTCCAATCACTTCCGTGCCTATAAACTTCACCTAAAATAACTGCTGTAAATCCAGAATAGTTATCTGTTAAATTAAATTTCATCATCTCTACCTTCTTTGCCATATCGATAAGGCGTATATAAGCATTTTTTATCATGCCAAAATCTTGTTTTCTTGCTTTGCAATCGTAAATATTAACAACAAATACAATTCTGTGTATATCTTGTGGTATTTTGCTCAAATATACCTTGATTTGCTCATCGTCTCCTTCACCTCGTCCTGTAACATTGTCACCCATGTGAATAACAGACATAGTAGCATCATGCATTTTATTTCCAAAATAGATTACATTTTCTCTATCAGTAACCTTACCATCCTTATTAAGCATTATCACACTAGAATCACAATCTATAGCTGGTCCACCAGATAATCCAAAAAGAGATTTTTTCTTCTGAGCATCCCAACCAAGACCAACCATAATAAAGTCTAGACTTGCATTACCCTTTGTTAAATCAATTTTTTGACCTTTTTGTAAATTAATACTCATATACTCCCTACTTTCTTTGCTTTTTAAAGCTTTCTTGAATTTGCATGATCTTCTGCTTACCTTCTTCTCTAAGTCGCTTATTCTCCTCTTCTATATCCTTGGTTTCTTGCATCCCCTTTACTATAATTTCCCAAGTTTGTTCAATTGTTTGAGTTTTAATGCTTGGTTCTCCGCTCATTTTAGCAATATCTACGCTTTGTTTTGCAATATTTTGAGCATTTTTTAATAGAAGTTCATTGGTTCTTTTATCGAGCTCATCCATAGATTTTGCAACAATGCTCTGACGTTTTGCAGCTATAGCATTTATTATACCAGATTTAAAAATAGGAATAGTTATTATAAATGCAGAATTTATTTTCCCAATTAGTTTTGTATTTCCTCTTTGCAGCATAAGAATCTGAGGAGCTGTCTGAAAAGCTACCTGACCTGCCATCCTCAAGTCATAAGTTCTTTGTTCTAATAACTCTACTGCATTTCGCATGGTATTGAGCTCAAAAGAAGCCAATTGTCGCCCCTCTTTCTCTCTATCTTCCAATTTTGCTATTTCGGCTTTTAATTGTTCAACTTTTGTTTCACCTGCAACTACATATTTCTGAAGCATCTGATAGTATTGGACATTCTGCATATACAGCCCTTCTAGCATTTGAGTAGACTGCTTCATTTCTGATTCATACTTTTTAATTTCAATAAATACCTTGTCTATTTCTCGTCCCATAGATTGGTATTTATCAAAAAGCTGCTGTATAAACTTTTCACTTTTTTTAAATATTTTAGAAAGAAGTCCCTTATCTTCTACAAAATCATTTTTATCAAATCTATCCATAATCTTACCAAGAGATTTTAATAAAACACTTGATTCTTCTATACTTCCAGCCTTTATTGAATTTAAAATTTTTTCAGAAAAAATAGATAATTCATCAGCCGTTTCTTTTCCAAACTCTAATAATGAAATTTGATCTCTCACATCTATACTTTGAATTATATTAATAACCTCAGCATCTTGTTTAAGAATTAAATTGCTATCTTCTGCAATTAAAGCTGGAAATTGTTCCCCATTTTCCATGAAAATCCTCCTTTACTCAAATAGTCTAAAAAATTTATTTAACAGGGATTTATTTTTTACATCCTTGATTTCCTCATCAAAGCTTATCTTATCTAGCCAGTGAGCTTGAAGATAACCTTCTTTTATATACATTTCTATATCATTTTGACCTGTTGGATTATATATAATTATATCTAAACCAAATGAATTTAAGAAAGTCAAAAGGACTGCATCGCTTCTACTTAGTGTCCCATTTTTTCCAGAATTAAAAATTATAATCTTAGGAATATCTTGAGAATAATCAAACTGTTGTAAAAGTCTTATAAATTCTATAGGAATATTTATAAACTGGTTAAATAAATATAGCTTTGTATTATAATCATTTTCTACAGACTTTATAAATATATCTTGTATACACCTAGCTATAACATATGCCATACTTTTTTGTAAATCTATAGGTAATTCTTTATACTGCCATACAGCTAATTGAATCATTTTTTCTGGTTCAAATTGTCCATTCGAATCAAGGCATTTCTTGTAATGAAATTGAGGATTTCCAGTAGCTTCTTTAGTAATGGGAAATTGTGTATACAAAAGTGATTGAGGGCTTCTCTTCAATTTATTAAATTTCTCCCAATATTCATCAGTATCTGAAGAAATTCCATGAACCTTTGCAAAAAGTGTTGGAATAAAAACTTTATTATTCTGCACTTTAAATCCAGGTCTAATAAAAGCTTTTTCTCTCTCTAGTATAAAAATTTCATCATATGTGGTTTTTAAAACGATAGCCTGTGGTATATATGCTCTTAACTGCCACGCTTTAAACATCATCCCATTTTCATTAAAGAGCATTTTATCTATTTCTTGAGATGCAGTATATGCTACAGTTGTTGTTTTAACAGGTCTTTCCTTAGGAAAATCCATTATTTGCATTTGATTTGGTAATTTTATTTCTTTTACATCAAGTGACAGAGCTTGACCTTCAGGATTAAAATATAATAAATCAAATCCAAGCAATGTCATATAGTGAAAAAAATATTCTTCACTTTTTGTAAGCGTACCATACCAAATAACCTTTGGAACTTCTTTACTTTCAGACAACCATTTTATTATATAATTATTTTGCCATTTTATTACATCTACCAAAATTCTTTTAAAATCAGGGTGAAGAAGATTTCCATGGTTATCTTTAAAATATTGAAACAGTGCTTTTAGCTTTTCAATAAAAAAAGATTTTGTATAAATATCATTTCCAGTAGGAATCAACTTCTCTCCATCTAAAAATGCAACAAATCGATTGATTGAAAGCCCTTTTTCCTCTTCGTTAATCTTCAATAATTTTTGCAAAAATATAAATACGTTGTTATCTAAAGCACGTTCAAGCTTTCCACTTAAAAAGCGAACTTTTTCATCACAATGAACAAGGTCAAATAACATAGTAAAATATTCATATTCATCATCTAAGCTGCCCAATATTTGAACACATACCTGTGTATATGACATATTATTTATATAATTTGGACGTTCACATATTGAACTCATAAATGTTTTTACAAAATTATCAATAGTTACATCAGCCTTTATAATATTCACTATTTGACACGCCTTTCATTTAAAATGTGGTTGACCACTCCTCCTCTTTAAGTAATAAGGCGAGATTATCACTTATTTTAGGCAACTAATGTTATATTTATAAAATAAAAAACCATGTAAGAAGTAATATTCCTTTTACACATGGTTTTATTTGTTTTGCTTTAAAGTATTTTTGTATGTTATATTTTAGTCTAATCCATAATCTTTGATAAGAGAAGCTAAGCCGCCTTGATATCCTGCACCAATTGCGCTAAACTTCCATTCTCCGCCATGGCGATATAATTCACCAACTACAACAGCTGTTTCTATAGAAAAATCTTCATCTAAATCGTAATTAATTAATTCCATTCCTGTATCTTTATTGTAAACTCTAACAAATGCATTATTTATTTGCCCAAAATTTTGACGTCTTACTTCAGCTTCATAAATAGTTATGGTAAAAGCTACTCTTGCTACTTCTTGTGGAATATTAGACAACTGAATTTCCACTTGCTCATCGTCGCCTTCACCTACACCTGTGCGATTATCTCCTAAATATTTTACAGAGCCATTTTTATTTGAAGGGTTATTATAAAAAACAAAATCAGATTCAGAGCTACATCTTCCTTGAGCATTTAATACAAATACTGAAGCATCCAAGTCAAAATCAAGAGCACCATCATATTTTTTTGTGTCCCAACCTAATCCAACAACAATATTCTTTAATCCAGGATTAGTTTTTGTTAAATCAACTTTTTGACCTTTTGATAGATTTATTGCCATTTACATTCATCCTTTCAGTATCAAATATTCGCCACTTGTATAAGTGTGAGCTTTGCACCACTTATCTAAAGCGACTCTACCCTATTTTAATGAATATACTCGCTTTATCTAGCTGTATAGGACATTTAATCCAACAGCACTGATTGACTTTGATTATATCATTTTCTTATTTCCTTTGCAAGCAAAAAGCTATAAAGTACAGGGCCCCTGTATAGGAAAATAAGGTCTTAATTTCACAAAGAATTTTATTAAATTTAAAACTGCTTCCTTATGCCCTAAGGCATAGAAGGAAGCAGTTTTTTTAAACTGAATAAAAAATATCATTACTTATTATTACATAGCATTTTCAAAGATCTCTATTATCTCATCCTTTGTAGCTTGTATTGGATTTGTAAATCCACAAACATCTTTAAGTGCATTATCAGCTAAAATTGAAAAATCTTCTGGTTTTACATTAAGTTCAGCTAAGCCTGAAGGAATTCCAACTGCTTTAGAAAGGTCTTGTATTGCTTTTATACAAGCATCAGCTCCTTCTTCATCACTCATTTCTTTTATGTCTATTCCAAAAAATTCTGCAAGTTCTTTTAATCTTTTAGCAGCAACTTTCTTATTGAAAATTTGAACATGAGGAAGAAGTATTGCATTACAAACTCCATGAGGCAAATTATAAAATCCGCCTAATTGATGAGCCATAGCATGTACATAACCTAAGCTTGCATTATTAAATGCCATTCCTGCTAAAAATTCTGCATAAGCCATTTTGTCCCTTGCTTCCATATCTTTTCCATCATCAACTGCTTTTTTAAGATATTGAGAAATCAGCTTTACAGCCTGTATTGAACAGCTATCTGTAACTGGTGTAGCAATTATGGATACATATGCTTCTACAGCGTGAGTTAAAGCATCCATACCAGTTGCTGCTGTCAATGATTTTGGCATATTAACCATAAGGGCAGGATCATTTACAGCCATGAGAGGAGTAACATTTTTATCTACGATGGCCATTTTAACCTTTCTCTCTTCATCAGTTATTATACAAAATCTAGTCATCTCAGAAGCAGTTCCTGCAGTTGTATTTACAGAAACAAGAGGAAGCTGTGGGTTCTTTGATTGATCAGCACCTTCGTAATCTTTAATTTTTCCGCCATTTGCTGCTACAAGAGCTATTCCCTTTGCACAATCATGAGGTGAACCGCCACCTACAGATACAACAAAGTCACATTCTTCTTCTTTTAGTAATTTTTCACCATCTTCTACGTTCTTTTCAGTAGGATTAGGTTTTGTTTCATCAAAAATAACCCATGCTATGCTCATCTCATCTAGTATATCTGTGATATTTTTAACTATACCAATTTCAACTAAAACTTTATCAGTTACTATCAAGGCTTTTTTGAATCCACAATTTTGTATCTCTTTACCAGCAGCAGAAAGTGCACCTTCACCCATTATGCTTAAATTAGGCATATAAAAATTATAACTCATCTTTAAAATTCTCCTTTTTAATTATTTTTTAATCGTTATCATAAACTGGCAGCATGAATCAGATTAACAAAGTCATTCAAAGAGATAGAAATGATTCTAAGATGTTATGTGGTTAAAGGTCATCTGTAATTTAGAAAAATTAAATATGTATAAGAATAATAGAATTGTGTTAGTTAGACAAATCATAAACATGTTCCAAAAAATGTAATTTGCGACAACATGATGCATTTGCAGATAGAATTAATAAATAAAAAACATATTTTATCTGTTATAAGATATTTTATAGTATTAATGTATATATGTAAATATATTTTAACTAAAAAATTAAAAGTTATTATAGGAAAATCAATTTTAATTTTCTATAATAATATTGACATTTTCATCATTGTATTTTAATATTATAAAAATTAACTTAAATCACATATACATTTGTCTTTTAAGTTACTGTACTAGATATTTTAGTGTTTTTCAATTCCTCTTTACAATTCTTGAAAGCTCATTTGTATAAGACTTTATATTTTAAGAAAAAAAGGAGGTTATAATTTTTGAAAGTAAAAAGCAAAAGCACATTTTACTTAACTATTATTATCATTGTTTTAATGGTAGTTGCTATGTTTACATCAACAAGCGGAAACAGTTTTTTTTCTGTAAATGGAATTTGGTCTATACTACCGCCTCTTATTGCCATCTCGTTAGCCTTTGTTACACATAATGTAGTGATATCACTACTCATTGGTTCTTTAATAGGTGCTTTTCTACTAAGCATAAATGGTTTTAATGTATTTGGAGCTTTAACAGGTTCATTTATAGTTACAACTGAAACTATGCTTGATGTCGCAGCAGATAGGTGGAATGCAGGTATTATCATGCAAGTTCTTGCTATTGGCGGACTTATTTCTCTAGTAACACATCTTGGAGGAGCTCGTGCTATAGCATTTGCTTTATCAAAAAGAGCAAAAGGACCTATATCAACTCAAGTCGTTACTTGGCTTCTTGGAATATTCATATTTTTTGATGATTATGCAAATTCCTTAATTGTAGGACCTATGATGAGGCCTGTAACTGATAAAAATTTAGTCTCTCGTGAAAAACTTTCATTTATCATAGATGCTACTGCCGCCCCTATTGCAGGTATTGCACTTATATCTACATGGGTTGGAGCTGAGATATCTTATATACGAGAAGGACTAAGCCTTGCTTCAATCTCTGATGTCATTCCTTATAACCTATTTGTCACAACCATACCATTTCGCTTTTATAATATTCTCATGTTATTCTTTGTCTTAATTTCAGCACTCACTCTAAAAGACTTTGGCCCAATGCTAAAGGCAGAAAAAAGAGCAAGATCTGGACAAGTTAGAAGTAAAAATGATTCAAATGATTTAACATACACAAAAATAGAAGATGAGCAATCAGGAGAACATGATAATATATGGTATGCAATCTTACCTATAGGCATACTAATAGTTGCAACCATAATAGGATTTTATTTAAATGGAAGAAATGCTATTTTAGGAGGAGAAGATAGTGCTCTTATAAATGTAATAAATGGAAGCCCTCTATCATTTGATTCCATAAGAGAATGTTTTGGTGCTTCTGATGCATCTATTGTGCTTTTTCAGTCTGCCCTTTTAGCAGGAATTATAACCATTTTATTTGGAGCATTCCTTAAAAAATTTACATTATCAGAGGGAATTGAAATATGGATTTCAGGCGTTAAAATGTTAATCATCACAGCAATTATTTTAATTTTAGCATGGTCTCTATCATCAACAGTAAAACAGCTTGGAACAGCAACATTCCTTGTAAATGCATTGTCTGGCTCTATCCCTACATGGATTCTTCCAAGTATTATTTTTATATTAGGTGCTATTATATCTTTTGCTACAGGAACTTCCTACGGTACAATGGCCATACTCATGCCGCTTTGCATACCTTTTGCAGCTAAATTAGCTCCTGACAATTATCATTATCTTGTAATTTGTTCAAGCGCTGTCTTAACAAGTGCTATATTTGGAGATCATTGCTCACCTATATCAGATACAACAATACTATCCTCAATGGGTGCAAGCTGTGAGCATATGGACCACGTCAATACACAGATGCCTTATGCTATAGTTGTAGCTGTTATATGCCTTATATTCGGTTATATACCTCTTGGATTTGGGATTTCAAACTGGATTGCAATGCCTATTAGCTTATTGGTAGTATTTGCAGTACTTTACTTTATAGGAAAAACTCCTTTAAAAGAAGATTTTAAAGCAAAAAAATTGACTGTAAAAGATATAGCAGATTAAATTAAACTTTATTAAAAAATGTTTTTTGTCTAACAGCATGAGATGAAAAGCATTTTTTGTTTTTAAAAATAATTTAACTGTATTATAGTTTAATAGAATGTTATAATTATTAAAGTCTCATATAGGAGGTATCATATGTTACTTATTAAAAATGCTCATATATACACTATGGAAGGAAAAGACTATGAAAATGGTTCTATTCTCATTGAAGATGGAAAAATCAAAAAAATTGCTGAAACAATCGAAGAATCTAGTGAAATGGAAATAATCGATGCAAAAGGAAATTACTTATTCCCAGGATTTATTGATGCCCACACTCACCTTGGTTTAATAGAAGAGAGCATGGGATTTGAAGGCGATGATATAAATGAAATCACAAATCCTGCGACTCCTGAATTAAGAGCTATTGATGCTATAAATCCAATGGATGAAAGCTTTCTTCACGCCATAAAAAGCGGTGTAACCACAGTTATGGCAGGACCTGGAAGTGCTAATGTTGTTGGAGGACAATTTGCAATAATAAAAACCTTTGGTAGATCAATAGATGATATGATAATAGATTCTAATGCTGCGATGAAAGTTGCTTTTGGTGAAAATCCAAAGAGATGCTATGGAATGAGTAAGAAGTCACCTTCAACTAGGATGGCAACTGCAGCTCTTTTAAGGCAAGCTTTAGTAGATGCAAGAAATTATAAAAATAAAAAAGAAAAGGCTTTAGAAAAAAATGAACCTTTTGATATAAACTTAAAATGGGAACCTATGATTCCTGTTCTTGAGAAAAAAATACCTATAAAAGCTCATGCTCACAGAGCAGATGATATTTTAACTTCTATAAGGATTGCAAAGGAATTTGATGTCAAAATTACCTTAGACCACTGTACAGAAGGTCATTTAATTGCAGATTATATAAAAGAAGCTGATGTCCCTGTAATAATCGGACCTACAATGATATTTAAGCATAAAGTGGAAATGAAAAATAAAAGCTTTGAAACACCTAAATTCTTATATGAAAAAGGGATTCCATTTGCAATCATGACAGATCATCCTGGAATAGAACAAAAATATCTCCCTCTTTGTGTGGCTCTTTATGTAAAAGAAGGACTTCCTAAAGAAGAAGGACTAAAAGCTATAACCATTAATGCAGCAAAAATATTAGGTCTTAGTCATAGAATAGGAAGCATAAAAGAAGGAAAGGATGCAGACCTTGTTTTATTTGATGGATGCCCTCTTGAGATCTTCACAAATACTCTATATACCATAATAGATGGAAAAGTAGTTTATAAAAAATAAAAGCAAAAAAATCATTCATGCAATCATAAATTTTAAAAAGTTTATGATTGCATATTTTTTTATCGTATAAAATAAATTCTGAGCCTTTTAATTTATGCTATTTTTTGAATTATTTATGAACTTTTTGCTTTCAAGTACTTCAACTATTGAATTTATTAATTACTATATATATAATAATATGTATAATTTTAACTATTATTTTATATAAAAGAACTTTTTCCTACAGACTCTAAAAATATAAAATCTAGTTTAAATTTAACAAAAATCATTTGTTTTGATACTTTCTGATTTGATTCTGTTTCAACTGTATTAATTTTCTAAAGATATAAAATATAGATAGAAAACTTATATCTTTAGTTTATGAGTAGTATTTTTTGTGAACATTTTTGGGGAGGAATATTAATGAAAAAAAATACAAAAAAAATTATTAATTGTTTGATTAGTTTAACTGTCTGCTTTAGTACAATTACTACTGTACAGGCTAGGTCACCCTATTCTTCTAATTATAGAGATAGATCACCTGAATTAGAAGTAATCTCGTCATATACTATAAATGTAGGCGAAAATTTTGATCCAATGAAGTTAATAACAAGAGCAAGTGATGCAGAGGATGGACCAGGTCAATTAGCTTTAAAAAATAAGGTAGTAGTATCTGGAACAGTAAATAAAAATGTTCCAGGAAAATATGTTTTAACATTTGTATTAACTGACAGACAGAGACATAGAGTAACAAGAACTTCTGAAGTTACAGTAAGACCAAACCAAAGAAATACACCACCAGTATTGGAGGTATTGCCAGAATATACATTAAATGAAGGCGATAGTTTTGGACTTACAAAACAAATGACTCTAGTAAAAAGTGCCGTTGATAAAGAAGACGGAAACTTAATGAGTAAAGTAAAGGTAAAAAGCTCAACAGTAAATCCTAAAGTTGCAGGAGTATATAGTATAACTTTTGAAGTAACTGACAAGGCTGGAGCTACAGCAACAAAAACATGTACAGTTACAGTAAAAGGAAGACAAAAACCAAATACACCACCAGTATTGGATGTATTAGCAGAATATAAACTAAAAGAAGGTCAAAGTTTTGGTGGCGCAAAACAAATGACTCTAGTAAAAAGTGCAACTGATGCAGAAGATGGAAGCTTAATGGATAAAGTAAAAGTAACAAATTCAACAGTAAATCCTAAAGTTGCAGGAATATACAGTATAACTTTTGAAGTAACTGATAGTGCTGGAGCTAAAGCAACAAAAACATGTAAAGTTATAGTAGAAGGATATCAAAAACCAACAAATAC
>JAVBPQ010000158.1:0-3622 GCA_031549525.1 Clostridiaceae bacterium
AAAAGAGGTGTACGCTTCAGAGATCACACTAAGATCCGATATCGTAAATCTATTATCAACAAGAAGAACGTTTCGCTCTGCTAGAAGAAATAGAACTACAAGATATAGACCACCAAGATTTAATAATAGAGTGAAAAGTAAAAATAAAGGATGGTTAGCTCCATCGATTGAAAACAAAATTCAAACTCATCTAAGAGTAATAGAACAATTACATAAGATCCTTCCAATAACAAAGATTATTGTGGAGGTTGCAAGCTTTGATATCCAAAAAATCAAGAACCCAGATATCCAAGGAGAAGCATATCAACAAGGCGATCAATTAGGGTTCTGGAACGTCCGTGAATATGTATTATTTAGAGATAATCATCAGTGTCAAGGACGCAAGCATTGTAAGAGTAAATATTAAATGTACATCACATAGAGTCCCGAAAAACAGGCGGTAACAGTCCTTCGAATCTTATTACGCTATGTGAGGACTGTCATAAAGACTATCATGATGGCAAACTTAAGTTAAACCTAAAACGAGGAAAGTCATTTAAAGATGCTACATTTATGGGCATTATGAGATGGACCTTTTATAACCGATTAAAGGAATTATATGCGAATGTTTCGTTAACATATGGGTACATTACGAAGCATGTTAGAATAACAAACAACTTAGAAAAGACCCATGCCGTGGATGCAAGATGTATAAGTGGAAATCCTATGGCTACACCTGTAGATAAGTTCTATAGACAAAAAGCAGTAAGGAGACATAATCGTCAAATCCATAAAGCTACGATCTCAAAAGGAGGATATCGAAAACTCAATCAATCTCCAAAATATGTATTTGGATTTCAGCTATTTGACAGAGTGGAAATAATCTTGACTGGGTTGAAAGGGTTTATTTTTGGCAGAAGATCCAGTGGTAGTTTTGATATTAGAAAATTAGACGGAACAAAGATTTCAGCTGGGATCAGTTATAAAAAATTAAGATTGATTGAAAAAAGAAAAACCACATTAATAGAAGAAATTTAACTTAGAAAGGAGACGCTGCATTCCTCCACATATCTAAAGATAGTGGTATCCCGCAGCAAAAAATTCTGATGAGTACTTTGAACCTATTATTAAAATCTGCATACGGAATCATATCTGAATTTATCTTGCCAACGCCTGGAGGATTTTCTACAAAAGCAGCTTACCGTGTTGTAGATGTGGCAGGTTTGGAATTTTTCTTAAAAGTGTACGACAAATCCCTGCCGACCACTCGTTTTTTTGTTGAGCGAATTGATTTCTATATGCCTGTGTTGAACTGGCTATCGAGGACACCAGCTTTGTGCGGACGTATACTAACTCCAATTCAGACGCAGAGCGGAACTTATAAAGTCGAAACGGATAGTGATGTATATGTGTTGTTTTTATTTGTAAAGGGCAATGTACCAGGTATACAAGGCATGACGCACGCACAAACAATGGAGCTAGCTGAAACATTGGCTCTCTTGCATAACATTGGCGAAACTACGCCTTTTGAATTTTATGGACTTGACGAGGATATTTCGTTGTCCTTTTGCAAGCAATTGACAAACTTTTTGAATAATGTGAACGTAAAATGTGGTGCTCTCTATGAACTTGTCTCTCCTCATGTTGAACTGCTCCATTCTGCAATTCAAATCACTTTACAACTGCGTGACACAACTCGACTGGGATATTCTCCTCTTGTTTTGTGTCATGGGGATGCACATGGCAATAATGTAATTCAAAGCGAGCATCTTGTCCTTGCAGATTGGGAAGATTTGCGTCGAGCGCCTGCTGAAGCCGACCTATTTATTTATGCGTGGCATCCGCATGGCGATACACTTTTAGCAACATACGCCGCTATACGCCGTGGTTATAATATTAACCGTGAGCTACTTTATTTCTATGTCTTACGTCGACGAATTGAAGATGTTTGGGTTGATATACAGCGTATGACTGAGGAAAACCCAGATGAAGCAGAAAAAAAGCAGTTACTTAATTTTATATGTCAAGGAATTGAGGAAATACAAAAAGTATACAGAAATAAATCTATATTTTTATAAAATTTCGCACAACATAATTTACAAGATCGTGCAACTAAAATATAATAATAGTATAATAAATACTATAAAGGAGTGGTATAAATGCAAATTACAGCCACTGAGCTTAAAACTAACTTAGGTAAATATTTAGCTCTTGTAGAAAATGAAGATATTTTTATAACGAAGAATGGTCAAGTTATAGCAAAGCTTACCAATCCTAATATTGATAGAGTAAATATTGCTAAATCTCTTTTTGGTATTTTACCAAAAGATGCTTCTTTGGATATATCAAGAGAGGAGCGCTTGCATAAACATGAGAATCTTGATTGATACAAATGTTATCTTAGACGCTCTTACTCATAGAGCACCTTTCTATGAAGCAGCAGAGCAAATTATTTTACTTGCAGCTGAAAGAAAGGTTTTTATTTTTTTAACTGCAAATAGTATAATTGATATTTATTATCTTTTGCGTAAACATTTGCAAAATCCAATTGAAGCTAAAAAAAATCTTACTAAATTATTTTTGCTATTTAATATTTTAGATGTTACTGGTAATGATTGTCATCAGGCTCTTGAGAGTTGTATATCTGATTATGAAGATGCATTGATGTCTGTCTGTGCTAAACGAAATAAAATGGATTGTATTATAACAAGAAATATTAAGGATTTTAAAGATTCATTAGTTCAAGCGATTTTACCTATAGATTTTCTAGAAAGCTTTAGAGAACAAAATTAGAGGTTGATAAAATGATAACAAAAAGTCTTTTTAACGAAATACAGGATAAAGCAAAACAGTATAAATATACATCAATTAAGTATCTTGATTATGATGAATGCAATAATTCTGATGTATTATTGTATAGCCTGAACATAATTTTACTACTTGATAAAAGCAAGTTGCCAGCTAAAGTATATTTTGCAACTGATACATTTGAGATGGTTTTAGATTATCTTAACCAGTTTGATTCGGAGATACAGATAAACTTTGTTCCCCATGAGTTTAAAGAAAAACTTGAAGATATTGGCTTCTGCTCCTGGGCTGAATATATAGATTTCTTTAACTATAGCTTAGTAGACACAATTATTGAACATAGGAGTTTTAACGATATTATGTTCTTGCATCAAAATGAATGTGCTCTTGCTTCTGTTCTATCCAAAAGGTGCGCAAATCAATCTAGAGGGTTTATCGGAGAAACAGAAGAATGGTTTTCTGACTGGGCCAGTAAAAATGATGTTATTATTGTTAGACAAAATGATGAAATTGCAGGATTTTGTTGTGTTTCAATTTACAATAATGGTACAACGTTGTGGTTAAGGGAAATCGCTGTTGATCCAAATTATCAAGGTGCAGGGTTAGGTAAAAAACTTATGGAACAAGCTATTTGTTATGGTATAAACAAAGGTGCCATAAAAGGTTTTTTAGCGGCGGATGTTTTGAATGATACTGCAATAAAACTGTATAACAAATATGGATTTAACACAAAAGATACCTTCGGTGAACTTCAAATGAGAAGAACGATTTACTGATAGTATAAGCAGAACAAAATGGCTATGCGAAAGTATCAGTAACCATACAAGAAATAATT
>JAVBPQ010000092.1:0-8276 GCA_031549525.1 Clostridiaceae bacterium
GATAATTTGCTTGATAATTCATTGTATCTGGCTCAAATTGTTTTCCATCTTGAACTACAATAGCACTATGACTATATAGATTAAATTTTGAAGATCCATTATTTATAATTTTAATATAAACTCTAGTCTCTTCCTCAGCAAATTCAACCTTCTCAACAGATACTTCATATCCATACTGAACCTGAGTTTTTTCACCTAAAGTAACTTCTTTTATAGTAGGAGCAATAATATCTTTATATGAAGAAATCTCTACATTAGTTGCAAGTATCTGAGGAGCTTTTATCTCAGCACCATAGAGATTTGTACCCTTAAAAGTACCAATAACCCTCCCCTCAATTCTTACAAAATCATCAGTTTTTATTCCTTTTGACTTATCAGCATATGCAACTATTGTATTTTTTTTATTATTTTTAGGGTCTTGCCACATCTGAAAATATATACCATCCTCATCTTGTTCAATATCAGCAAATATTTTTCCTGTAAGCTTTACATACATACCTTTAAAGATATCAGCATCAGTATAAAGCATTTCTAGCTCGTTAGCATTTAAAAAAATCTTTTCTTTCTCTGTAGTATTTACTATTTTAGAAGTAGTATTTACATTCATCTCTTGAATGCTAGAATTATCTGTCTTTAAATTTTGATTTACTTTCATTCTAGATAAATCAAATATAATAAGCGAAATAACAATAATACCAACAAATAATAATCTTTTCATAATACCTAACCTCCAAATATTTATAAATTTTGTTTATGTATTTATTTTAAAAGAAAATTTGGACATATTCTGTCCAAGATAAATAAAATTTTAAAAATAAAAAAAATAACCTCAAACAATTGTAATACTTAAGGTTAAAAATCTTAAACAAAAATTACAAACTGTTTGAGATTATACAAATAAGGTGTTGTGTTTATTTATAAAAAGGGAGTAGTTTTATCTATGTGTAAGAGTAATAGAAGATCCTATCTCACTACTTTATATCTTGCTATTTTAGTTACAAGATTTCCATTAGCACCTCTAACTTTATAAGTTATTCTGTAAGTTCCTACACGGCTTGTGTTGATCGTTCCGCTTATAGTTACTTTGTTTGTAATATTTGGACCTCTTCCACCATTGTCCATTGCTTTTACCCCACTCATTAGGACAAATTTGGTTCCAACTTTAATTGTTTTATCTGTAACAGTAATAACTGGATCTCTTTTAGGAATTGCTGGTCTTACAGGTCTAATTGGCCTTGTAGGAGTTGTAGGTCTTGGAGGAGTTACAGGAGTTGTAGGAGAGTAACAGCCTGCAGCCTTATAGAAGTTTTTCAAAGAAGTTAAGAAAGATGCATAATCATCAAAATACGAATTTACTTGATTTAGAGTTTTTATATCACTTGCTGAAGTTGTCTGAAAATCAACTATTGACATTCTATTTCCTGTCGTGAACAAATCATGTGAAGTTAAAACATATAGCTTATCAAAATATTCACCAGTTGGTCTTATCCTTCTTACTTCATCTGAAACTTCTGTCTTTAAAGATAAATCTACTGGTCCAACAGATGCAAGTCTTAGTAACTGATTTACTCTTGTTATATAACCATTATCCCTCACATAAGGTACAATGCCAGAATTTGATGCCCAATGGTAATAAAGCCTATCAGTGTATGCGCGATTTTCTCCGTCATAGAATCTTAAATTCCTTATATTATCAGCTGCCATATTGGCATTTCTTATGGCACTATTTAATGTAGCTTCATTTATACAAATTTCAGTAAAACTATAAGTAACTAAATTTTGTATATTGCCAAAAATCCTGGCCTTTCCTACCATATCAGCATATTCTCTTGCAACATTTCCCATATTAGGAACTTTTATTGTAGCTGCACTTGCTACTGTGGACAAAAGGAATATAGACATCACAGCAGATACAGCTATTTTCATCAAACCTTTAGAAGTTTTCATACATATATCTCCCCTTTTTTCTATATTTATTTATCTACATCTTCATTGTAAACCTATACCTAAATTTTATCAAGAAATATTATTGTATAAATTTTGATTAATTTTAATTAATTTTTTAAATACTATTTTAATTTTACAATGACAACCATTTTTTTGAAATAAAAAAAGTATATGATTAAAAAATATTTAATTAAAAATGTACTAATAATAATTGTATAAAATTCTACAAATAAAAAAATCGAAAAATAAAATGAAATAAAAAATAAATTTTTATATATTTATGATATGCAAAAGTCAATATAAAAGTTACTAAATCTGTTAGTTTATTTTCTTTGTGCTCTAATATTAAATCAGAAAAGCACCCAGGCTGCTTCTTAACACCTAGGGAATTTATTATTTCTTCTAAAATCTATTTGTATAGATGAAAAAATTTTAAAAATGTTATATTTTGGTAACAATATATTATAATTAGATTATTAAACGGATTAATTTTGCAAACTATGTTAATAATTTGTACTTGTTAAAAATATAGAAATAAACTAAAAAAGTGAGGTGTTAACATATTTAAAAATAAAAGAAGAAATTTTACATATACTTTCACCATTTTAGCAATGCTTTTGTTTTTCATCATGAAGATAAATCATGTTTTTGCAAATGAAGAAATTGTTATTATAAGTAATAATGATGATTTTTTTACTACTTTAACTTCTTTAAATTTAACTTCTTCAAGTGGTAATTTAGTTATTAAACTCACCACTGATATAGAATGTTCTAAATTTATAGATATACCTCCTAGTTTAGACTCCCTTAAAATTTTATCTAATGATGACAATGTTTACAATATTTCATTTACAACACCCTATCCACTTAACTCCATTTTTGCAAACGGAGTTCCTCTTACCATAGGAGAAAACATAAATATTATGGGCTCTGTCTTTGGAGGTGGTTATAATATTGATATCGATAAAGATGTAAATTTAAATATACTTGGAAATGTTAAGGTAGCTGTAACTGGTGGAGGTCTTGCATATGGAAATTTTGACAAAGATGAATCAGCTTTAACTAATGGAAATATCAATATCACAGTTTCTGGTATCATAGGAAATGGTATTGGAGATAAAATATCATGTGATGGATATGTATATGGGGGAGGATTTGCATATGCTGGTGAAGGTAATTTTGCTGATGCTAGTGTAAATGGAGATATTAAGATTAATCTTTTAAATAATGGCATCCATTTAAAAAACAATGGAGAAATGTTTTTTGATGCGACTAAAGGTGGCCATGTAAAACAACTTGCTGGAGGAGGATACGCATCAAATTTCGGAAACAATTCACATTCTAAAGCAAATGTAAATGGAAATACTGAATTACATATTTATGGAAGAGCAAATGATGTATACGGCGGTGGCATAGCATGTTTAAACTACTTATATAAGACCAATGTAAATATAGAATCTAATATATCAGGTTCTACATTTCTTAATTACTATAATATGTCTGCAAATTCTTTTGATGGCGGTAATAATTTTGGAGGAGGATTTGCTGATTCCATAGATGGTGCGCAAAACTCCACAATATATGCAAATGTTGGAGAAGGTACTACAATCATCGTAGACAACTCAATTTTAAACACGGACTATTACTTAATGAAAATTTGCGGTGGAGGAATTGCAAATTGTAATGGAGTATCTAATGTTTTATCTGGAGGAACAAAAATTAGCATAGGAAGGAGCTCCTCTGACATAATAGGAGGAGGGTCGAGTTATAATGGTGGCACGGCACAGGTTGTTGGAGGTTCAGATATTACATTAAATAAAATAATCAACCCATCTATTGATGATAGCCACGGAATGCTCTATGGAGGTGGATATGCTTATAGTGCTTCTGATTTTTTAACTAGCAATTCCGATATGAAAGGAAATGCAAATATCCATATAAAAAAAGATGCATATATCGCAGGCTCATCTTTTGGAGGAGGATATGCATCAGGAAATGCTTCAGCTAAAGTCATGGGTAATTGCATAATAGATTTTGATGGTAAAAAAGATTATTTTGAAGGTTCTCTAATGAATCCTCTTTTATTTGGCGGAGGCTTTGCAGAAGCTTATACAAATAACATAGCAGATGCTAGTATAATTGGTGACATTACACTAAACATATCAGGTAGTATAGAAAGTGCAACCTTAGATGATGGAAATGTAGAAGATTCAGCCATATTTGGAGGGGGTCTTGCAGCTGCATATAACAATTCAAATGCAATTGCAAATGCAAATAAGATTGATATAAATGTTTTAAGTAGTGCGCAAATACAATCAGTATGGGGTGGAGGTTTGGCTCATGCAAAAGGCGGCGCTACTTCAAATGCAAAAGTTATATATTCAAACACCTATATTGAAGGTGGTATAGTTTCTGCAACCAAAATTAAACCTTTATCTTTGCCTCAGTTTTCAAAAATATATTCAGGTGGATATGCAATAAATAATGATGGTAGTTCCTTTGCAAATGCCAGTATAAAAAATACCAATTTATTAATCAAAGATATAACTTTAGGAACAAGGAATATATCAAAGGCTTCAAATGAAATCCATCAAAATGGACAGAAGGAAAACTTTACAAATGACTACATAGATAATGCAAGCTTTATAAATATTGTAGGATCTATAAATCTTCAAAATCCATTTGGAATTTTATTTCTTGGTGACATCAATTCAAAAGATGCAAAGATCACATTAAATCCTGATTTTGAATATGAAGGATTTAAAGTCTTTGAACAGCACGATTATAAAAATGGTAAACTTACAGAAGACAGTTTTTTATATGATAATGGTGAACTTTATATAAAAGTTATTGAGAAAAAGGATGCAAACTCTTCTAAGAATTATATAGTTGGTGTACTTTCCAAAAAGCAATATCCTTATTTTAATGATTATTATAATTATAAAGTTAATTATTGTATGGATTCATCAAAATCTATAATAGCAACCACAGATAAAAATTCAAAAAATCAACCACTTTCAAAGATAAAGGGAACAATTCTTGATAAATCAATTGTTGCAGAAGATCTAGGAAATGATTGGATTGATCTATATAAGCCTAAAGGATATAAAAGTGAAGTTACATACCCTGTCATAAGTAGCTTTGAGGAGGAAAATATAGTAACTGTAATCTATACTCCAGACAAAACTTTACCAAGTACAGGAGAATATGATGATTTAGTAAATTTTTTATTTATAAAAATATTGATGCTCTTTAAAAATTAGGTCTTTCCATAAGCAAATTGGAAAGACCTAATTTTAATCTACTATTTCAATTGGAATAGATATTGTATCTAAAGTATATCCATTTCCATATAAGTAATCAGAGAAAGCCGCTTTAAGCTGAATTTGCATTACATACATACCATTTTCCTGTAGTAATATAGGTTCATTTCCATTAGGTATAGGTTCATCTTTTAAAGAAGGTATATATAATTTTATGGTTTGAAATCCTTTATTTGCAACAAAATAATATTTTTCTATAGGAAATGTTAAAGGATTAGTTTCATACTCTTTTACATTGTAAGAAACCTCTATTTTTGAATCATTCGTAAGCCAAACATTTTTACCATTTGAATCCACAAAGGAAATCGAAATACCAAAACTTTTCACTCTATTATCAACATCTTCGTATTGATCTAATACATTAGAAAAATCTGCATCTATAGTAAATTCATTATCTTTATTTTTATCTATGGTTATTGGTAAAGCAATTAAGGACATCCCCACATTTCTCTTGTCAAAGACACTTTCTTTCATAATTTTAAGTGTTTCAGGAATTATATCAACCCCTTCTACAAATCCTATTTCAAAGGTTAAATTCTCTTGAACATCTATGGAATTGCTCTGAAAAGGTACTGATATTTCAAAATAGTATTCTTCAATTACAAATATATTAGATTTTATAAATTCTGAAAAAGTCTTTACTGCAAATGGAGAGCTCTCTCCAATTGCTAAAAAGGAAGAAGTTAAAAAACTATCAGCATCTTCTTTTAAAATATATTTATATACTGATCTTTTTATAGCATTACCTTTTTCTTCATGTATGCGATAGTGCATCTTAATAGAAGTACCTTTTGGAAGAAATTGAATAGATCCATCATTCCTTTTTAGATGCAATTTTAAATCCTTGATTTTATCTTTATTTTCATCTCTAAAGGCAAAAGTTGAATATTTTGAATCGCTATTTATAGTATCTTTCCAATGGTTGCTTATATAATTTACTGTAAAGATGGTATCTTGCAAAATTATAGGAGGCATATCAGATTTTTCATCTGCTGTAGGAATAATATCAGAATTTATATAGCTTAGTGAAATTAAAATACCATCCTTTTCATCATTTTCACTGTCAATATATTTGTTTATATAATCACTGTAAAACACATAAGTATAAAGAGTATCACCATCAACATTTTTTGATATACTAAGACTTGCTGCAAGTTTATTAACTCCATCTATTTTTTCATAATACTCTATTGGTGTTAAAGTGATATTATCATAATCCTTAGGAATCAAAATAGGACTTATTTGATCTCCTATGTATATAGTACATACTGGTGCACCAACATATTGAGATTTTTTTATAATTGTAAAATTATAATTTTTCATATCATTTACAGGAATTACACCTGAATAAAAAATACAAGGAGTATTCTCTATAGTAACTTTGTACTTCCATCTTGCATAGTATAGTGATCCTCCATTTATAATGGTATCCTTATCTACTATCTTTCCATAAGCAGCATCTGTATTAGCATAATCCACACTATACCATCCTTCAAAGGTATAACCTTCTCTAGAGATTGCTGGAACACTGCCAAGCTTTAAATTAGGAGGTAAATTTAAAACCAAAGGATGACTTTTTCCATCTTGAGGAAAAAATAAAACAGGAACGACTAAATAATATTTCACTGCAATTTTCAAATTTCCATTATAACTATCATTTGACTTAATTGTAAATTGATATATATTTTGTGTTGGATCTCCAAATACTTCACCATATGCCTTTTCATTCTGCTCTCCTACAGGAATTTTTTCATATTCATTTGTACCTATAGAATAGTAAATCTCTGGTACACCTCCATAACCAGTCTGAGGTGTTGTAATAAATGTATAGTCTGTGTTTAAATTTAAAAAACAAGTATTTCCACCAGTAATACTCCCTCCCGTAAGGGTAACATTTCCATCTTGAGTAACAATAGAGCCTGAAGTCAACTGTATCACATCATTAGGATAAGCAAGCTTAATATAAATATAATCTGTTTCTGCAACGACACCATCTTCTTTTATGCCAACAGAAAAAGCTTTAACTTTGTATACTGAAGGATTCAAAGGATCTATAACAGTTACTGATGTGAATACAGTACCATCTGCAAAAACAGAGATACCTCCATCTGCTCCAGATACATACTCTGCAATTCCAAAAAGATATGAATCTACTGTAGGGTGAACATAAATCTCATGACTTAAGCCTATATTTTTGCTTCCAACTCCATAAACTTTAGGGGTTAGTTTGAGATTACTACCATTTATGATTATAAAGGGATTTTCACTAGATCCAAGCGGATTAACAATATCATCAATGTTCCCCCTTTTAGCATTTATCCCTTCAGGGGTTAAATAAGAGTCAATCTTTATCCTCTCTACATAAACAGGCGCAATTGTTACTATTACTCTTTGTGATTTAATTTGTCCTGATGAAGGATCTACTGCTTCAAATGCGAACATCCTCGGTTTATCGATTGGAATATTAGCTTTAATTTCTATATGATTTCCAATTATCTCAATATAAGCACCAGAATCTGTAAGGTATGATGCAGTTGTAGGGGTAAATACATAATCAGAACCTGACATATCCACCTTATAAAAATTCCAATTTACTCTATATTCTTTTATACCTTCTTCAGTTATAATGGGCGCATCTGTAATAGCATAATAACGCACAGGTTCCTTTGATACTAAATCTACCTTTAGAGAAATTTTAGAATTTGCTTCTTGAATGAGTTCTCCATCTGCAGAATCCTTATGCAATGTGATTGCGCTTACTTGAGGGATTACATCACTTATTACTATCGTGTTTATATTTCCAAAATAACGAGTTTGAGTACCCATTACTGTAGTAGAACCAGGTTGATATTGTGTGATGATTGCATATACCTCAGTGAGGCTTACTTCATTTATGTTAGGTTTTTTCTCTATTTTATATTGATCCTTGCAAGCTACGCCATTTATCACTTCATTTGCAGTAAGATAAACAACATCATGAGAATGAGGTTTTTTAACGATAATTTG
>JAVBPQ010000195.1:0-9777 GCA_031549525.1 Clostridiaceae bacterium
AAGAAAGTTAACTCTTTTCGCATTTTGGCTGAAAATTTTCCTCTTGTTTTAGAAAATATAGTATAAGACGATAATCTTTTATAAATTGTTGGAAAGCCGTGTGCGGTGAAAGTCGCTTGCACGGTTTAGAACGGGGGAAAAGGTGGAGATAACTTCAAAACTTTACCTATCGTTATTATAGTTACCCGTGGATGTATGCTCTAGTCTGCGGCTCTAAGACGAGTTGATTAAACAATTCTGAGGGTAAGGGATAGTGTTGCTCGTATAAAACCTGTTTTAACATAGTGTAAGGGCACGAGCGTCTTTAAATTGAAAAATCTAAAGACGCTCCACTACAGAAATGTAGAATTATATGTTAAATCATATTAAAGAAGGAAGATATAACTATGGTCTATGTATTAAATATGGATGGAAAACCGCTAATGCCTACTAATAGATACGGCAAAGTAAAACATCTATTGAGAGAAAAAAAGGCAATCATTAAGAAGCGTTGTCCGTTCACAATTCAATTATTGTACGAAACAACGGCTTATATACAACCTATCACATTGGGCGTGGATGCAGGCAGTAAGACAATTGGGTTGTCTGCAACTACTGAAACGAAAGAAGTGTATGCATCGGAGGTGGCATTAAGATCCGATATCGTAGATCTATTATCAGCAAGAAGAGCATTTCGCTCTGCTAGAAGAAATAGAACTACTAGATATAGACCACGAAGATTTGATAATAGAGTGAAAAGTAAAAACAAAGGATGGCTGGCTCCATCGATTGAAAACAAAATTCAAACCCATCTAGGAATAATAGAACAACTGCATAAAATCCTTCCAATCACAAAGATCATTGTGGAGGTTGCAAGCTTTGATATCCAAAAAATCAAGAACCCAGATATCCAAGGGGAAGCATATCAACAAGGCGATCAAGTAGGGTTCTGGAACGTCCGTGAATATGTATTATTCAGAGATAATCATCAGTGCAAAGGTAAGAAAAACTGTAAAGGTAAAATATTAAATGTACATCACATAGAGTCCAGAAAAACAGGTGGGAACAGTCCTTCGAATCTTATTACACTATGTGAGGACTGTCATAAAGACTATCATGCGGAAAAACTTAAGTTAAACCTAAAACGTGGGATGTCGTTTAGAGATGCAAGCTTCATGGGTATCATGCGATGGGCATTTTATAACCGATTGAAGGAATTATATGCGAATGTTTCGTTAACATATGGATATATTACAAAGCACACCAGAATAACAAACAATTTAGAAAAAACACATTGCGTAGATGCAAGATGTATCAGTGGAAATCCTATGGCTACACCAGTAGATACGTTCTATAGACAAAAAGCAGTGAGAAGACACAATCGTCAAATTCATAAAGCTACGATCTCAAAAGGAGGATATCGAAAACTCAATCAATCTCCAAAATACGTATTTGGATTTCAGTTATTTGACAAAGTAGAAATAATCTTGACCAGTGTAAAAGGATTTATTTTTGGTAGAAGATCTAGTGGTAGCTTTGACATCAGAAAATTAGACGGAACAAAGATTTCAGCTGGAATCAGTTATAAAAAATTAAAATTGATTGAAAAAAGAAAAACCATATTAATAGAAGAAATTTAACTTAGAAAGGAGACGCTGCGTTCCTCCACATATCTAAAGATAGTGGTATCCCGCAGCAAAAAATTTTGATGATAAAGGAAGATAAAACTTCAAAAGGCAATATTTTAATAAGGATTTTAGGGAATCAAAAGTATCAATTTATTTTAATACCTGCTTTTTCGATAATATGTAGTTTAATAACCATATCTATAATCATCCTCTTCTTAGGAAAAAATCCACTAACTGTTTTTATGAGCCTTTTGCAAGGGGCAGGGATATTAAAAAAGGCAGTTTATGCAGCTCATAAAAGCATGCTTACAGATTTTGCAAGCACTATAGCTGCTATGACCTCACTTTTATTTGCTGCTCTCTCTGTTGCTGTAGCATTTAAAGCAGGACTTTTTAATATTGGTATTTCAGGTCAGATGTTAGTTTCAGGGTTTATAGCTACCATAACTATTGGCTATAGCAAACTAAATGGTTTTATAGCAAAGCCTCTCGTTTTAATCATAGGAGTCATAGTGGGTGCAATATTAGGAGGGTTGCTTGGTTATTTAAAATATAAATTTAATATAAACGAAGTTGTTTCATCAATAATGTGCAATTATATCTTTATGTATATTATAAGCTTCTTCATATTAACAAGATATGTGGACCCTGTTTCAAGGCAGTCTAGGAAGATAAGCGAAGCGTCAAGGCTTGTGTTTACAAATGTATCCTTAGGGGATTTGAAGATAGATATACCTATTTGCATAATACTTGCTATTTTAAGCGCTACCTTAATTTACATACTCTATGAGAAAACGAGCTTAGGATATGAATTAAAATCTGTAGGACTAAATATAAAAGCGTCAAAATATGCAGGAGTAAATGTTGGAAGAAGAATTGTACTTGCCATGATACTATCTGGTGCCCTTGCTGGTCTTGCTGGAGTTACTTACTATCTTGGTTATTATAATTCCATACAGCCTAAAGCTTTAACAAGTGTGGGTTTTGATGGCATTGCAGTTTCACTCCTTGGAAATAATCATCCATTTGGAATAATATTTTCATCTTTTTTAATAACATTCATAGATAAAGGAAGGATATATATGTCCTCGACAGTTGGTCTTGAAAATGAAATAGCCTCTTTAATCACAGCTTTAATACTCTTGTTTTGCGCCTGTGGAGCCTATATTAAATATCTGGTAAATAAGAGAAATGTTTAGGGGGGATTTATTTGTCTAAGATAATAATCGATGGATTATCATTTGCATTGCCTCTTTTTATAATAGCCATAGGTGGGCTTTATTGTGAGAGAAGCGGAGTTATAAACCTTGCTCTAGAAGGACTTCTTGGGTTTGGAGCTTTTGTTGGAGCTTTAGCAGCTTTGTTATTTGCTCCTAATTTTAACGCAAGCTCTCAAGCCCCTATGTATATAGCTTTTGCTTTTGCTATGATAGGCGGGATGATGTTTTCTTATATATATGCAGTTTTATGCGTTCACTTTAAAGCAAATCAGGTTATTGCAGGAGTTGTTATAAATATACTTTCCATGGCTTTGACAGGATTTATGACAAGTCAGATAAACAGTACTTTCTTTGGAAAACCTTCGAATAAATTTGTTTTAGAAGTATCTAAAAAATTTACAGTGCCTGTTATATCAAAGATTCCGCTTTTAGGAGCGATTTTTACTGATGTTTATCCATTTGAAGTAATAATTATGATATTTTCTATAATAGCTTTTTATGTGCTATATAGCACAAAGTTCGGTATGCGATTAAAGGCTTGTGGAGAAAATCCTCAAGCTATAGATGCAGTTGGAATAAATGTTTCAAAAATAAGGATAATTGCTATATTAATTTCTGGAGCTTTAGCAGGATTAGGAGGTATGAGCTTTGCATATTCAATATCAGCTAACTTTTCACCTACTATATATGTAGGTGCAGGGTATCTTGCTATTGCAGCTTATATTTTTGGAAATTGGAAGATACTCCCTACATTTGCAGGATGCATATTGTTTGGATTTGCTCGCGCAGCAGGATATGAGATAATAAAAATGCTAAATCTTCAAAGCAGCTTTTCAGATTTAGTCATGATACTTCCGTATATTTTAACTCTCATGCTTTTGGTGTTTTTCTCAAAGACAAACAGAGCACCTAAAGCTTTAGGGGAAATCTATGATAAAGGTAAAAGATAGGAGGAAAAATGAATATTAGATTTTACAATGCAAAAATATGTACCATGGAAGATGGATTTGAGATTATAGAAGGTGAACTTTGGGTTTTTAAAAATAAAATAGGCTATGTTGGAGAAAAAAAAGAGAGCGATGTTATTTTTGATAGGGAAATTGATGCAAAGGGCAATTTGCTCCTTCCAGGGTTTAAAAATGCTCATACTCATTCTCCTATGACATTTCTTCGCTCCTTTGCAGATGATCTGCCTCTTCTTGAGTGGCTTGACAAGCAGGTTTTTCATATGGAGGCAAAATTAAAGAAGGAGCACATAGAAATCCTTACAAAGCTTGCAATCATGGAATATTTAACGAGTGGAATTACAGCTCAGTTTGATATGTATATGTTTCCTCACGAACTAGTAAAGGCCTCTATAGATTGCGGCTTTAGAACTGTACTTGCAAGCCCCATCAGCAATTTTGTAAGCAATTTAAAGATCTATGAGGAAGAATTCAATTACTTTAGCAACTATCACCATTTGATTAGCATAAAGCTTGCTTTTCATGCAGAATATACATGTAGTTATGAACTTTTAAAAGGCATTAATTCTCTTTCTAAAAAGTATAAACAGCCTGTATATACTCATAATTCAGAGAGCAAAGAAGAGGTTTTAAATTGCATAAAAAAGACAGGGATGACTCCAACTAAATATCTAGACGAAATTGGATTGTTTGAATATGGCGGTGGAGGATATCATTGTGTACATGTTACAGATGAGGACTTAGAGATATTTAAAAAGAGAAGCATGTATGTCATTACAAACCCTGGTTCTAATGTAAAGCTTGCAAGCGGAATTGCTCCTATAGATAAGATGATGAAAATGGGTATACCTGTTGCTATTGGAACAGATGGTCCTGCCAGCAATAATTGCTTAGATATGTTTAGAGAGATGTTCTTAGTGACAGGTCTTCAGAAGATACTTTTAAATGATGCATCCGCCCTTTCTGCAGATAAGGTGCTAAGTATGGCTACTACTGTAGGGGCAAGGGCTATGGGGCTTAATGATTGTGATACTTTATCTGAAGGGAAACTTGCAGATTTAATCATGATAGATTTAAATCAGCCAAATATGCAGCCTATGAATAATATCATAAAGAATATAGTTTACTCAGGAAGCAAGCAAAATGTGAAGCTCACCATGATAGATGGAAAAATACTATATGAAGATAATAAATTTAATATTGGTGATAGTCCAGAAGATATCTATAAAAAAGCAAATCAAATAATGGAAGAATTAAAGAGTATCTAGATAGATTAACAGAAGAGGGGGAATGTCTGTGCTTGCAGAAGAGAGGCGCAAGAAGATTATGAAGCTCATTGCAAGGGATAAAAATGTCTTAGTGAAGGATCTCACTGCAGAATTTGGGGTTACAAACGAGACCATTCGCAAGGATTTAATCCAATTGGAAAAGGAAGGCAAACTCATAAAAACATATGGAGGAGCTTATGTCCATGAAGGTGCAAGAAATGATGTTCCAGCAACCTTAAGGGAAACCATCCTTTTATCTAAGAAAGCAATAATAGGAAAAGCTTGTGCTAAACTTATAAATGATGGGGATACCATTATGCTAGATGCAAGCACTACAGTTTTTCAAATTGCAAAGAATATAGTAAATAGAGAAAATCTAACCATAATAACCAATGCTTTAAAGGTTGCAGAGTTTTTTTCAGATAAGGAAAATATAAAGCTGATTTTAGCAGGTGGAACCCTAGATACTAATTCCCTTTCCTTTATAGGAAATGATACTAAGAGCATTTTAAATCAATACTTTGCTGATATTTCCTTTGTTTCTTGCGGAGGATTATCCATATCAAAGGGTATCACAGATACCAATGAAGAGCAAGCAGTGATACGGCAGATGATGTTAAAGCGTAGCTTAAATAAGACTGTGGTTGCAGATTTTAGCAAGTTTAATCTTGTAAAATTTAAGAAGATATGTGACTTTGAAAATATAGATACCTTGATTGTGGATAAACTTCCAGATGAAAACTGGAAACTAGAACTTAAAAAGAGAGATATAAAAATAAGAGAGGCTTATCAATACTTAGGAGGATAGGATAATATGAATTTATTTGAAGAGATTCAACCAGTGGTTTATAAAGATGGTAAAGTGCTATTTTTAGATCAAAGAGCTTTGCCTGAAAAGACCATATGGCTTGAAATAAATACTATAGAAGATTGCTTTTTAGCTATTAAAACTTTAGCAGTGAGGGGCGCTCCTGCTATAGGAATAGGTGCTGCATTTGGAATGGTCATAGCATCAAAGGATGCTCCAGAATCTTCTTATTTAAAATATTTAAACTATATGAAAAATGCAAAAGATTATTTAAAGACATCAAGACCTACTGCTGTAAATTTATTTTGGGCACTAGATAGGATTGAAAATATCGTCTTAAAACATAAAGATTTACCTGTTTTTAAGATTAAGGAGCTTGTAGAAGAGGAAGCTGTCTTAATTCAAAAAGAAGATGAAGAGGTGTGCAGAAAGATAGGGGAAAATGGTCAAACTTTCATTAAAGACGGTATGGGCATTTTAACCCATTGCAATGCAGGAGCTTTAGCTACAAGTAAGTATGGAACAGCTCTTGCCCCAGTTTATGTTGCAAAAGAAAGAGGAATAGATGTACGTGTATTTGCAGATGAAACAAGACCTCTCCTTCAAGGTTCAAGGCTTACAGCATACGAGCTTTATCAATCAGGTATTGACGTAACTTTAATAACTGACAATATGGCAGCAATGGTTATGAAAAAAGGATGGATAGATGCATGTATAGTAGGATGCGATAGGGTTGCTGCAAATGGAGATGCTGCAAATAAAATAGGAACCTATGGAGTTGCTCTCCTTGCAAAAGCTCACAATATACCTTTTTATGTAGCTTGCCCTATATCTACTATAGATATAAAGACTAAAACTGGAGACGATATTCCAATCGAGGAGAGGGATAAAATGGAAATAATACAAGGTATGGGAAAACAGATAGCCCCTCTTATGGTTAAGACATATAATCCTGCCTTTGATGTTACACCAAACCATTTGATCTCAGGAATCATAACAGAGAGAGGAATAATAACAGCACCTTATGATGAGGGTATAAAACGAATTCTTCAGTTAGGTTAACTAAGGGAGGTTATTTTTATGAAAATTGCCATAATAGGCTGTGGTGAAATGGCAAATATTCATGCACAGATTGTAAGAGAAATGGGATATGAAATACATCTTTGTATCTCTAAAAGTGTAAAATCAAAAGAAGAATTTCAAAGAAGATGGAATGTTAAATATTCAAGTTGTGATTTTTACTCTATATTTTCAGAAAAAATAGATGTAGTGCATATATGTACACCTCCTGCACTTCATTATGAGATGGCAAAAGAATGCCTTGTTAATAATATTCATGTGATATGTGAAAAGCCTCTTTGCCTTTATGATGAGGAAGCCTCAGAGCTTTTCCGATTAGCCTATGAAAAAAAACTTGTAAATGCTACAGGCTTTAATATTCGCTTTCATCATGCTATAGATAAGATTAAAAATTCTATTAAAGATATTGGGCATATTTATCTTGTGCATGGTTCTTATACTCAGGAATTTCATGCTCTTCCTTCGCCTTATAGCTGGCGCTATAAGGAAGAGTTAGCTGGAAGGATGAGGGCTGTAACTGAAATAGGTTCCCATTTTTTTGATTTGACTTATTATTTAACAGGGCAAAGTATACGATCTGTTTCAGCAAGGTTTAAAAATGCAAATCCTGATAGATACTTAAATGAGAATGGGATTATGTATTTAAATCCTTCTGAGGAATCAAATAAGATAAGTATCAATTCTGAAGATATAGCTATTGTAAATTTTGAATTAGAAAATGGAGCTTTAGGGTGTGTTGTGTTATCAGAAGTGAGCCATGGCAGAATAAATAGATTGTCTATGGAGATAACAGGTGAGAAGGCTAGCTTTTTTTGGAATAGTGAAGAAAATAATATAATACATAGAGCTGAGAAAGGCAAAGGAATAAATACAGAGGTTTTAGCTTTTTCTGGTGGGTTTATTGATTCCCTTAGGGGGCTTTATAGAGAAGTTTACAATCATATTGAAAATAAAGATTACCCTGTAAAATATCCTACATTTAAAGATGGAGCTATGGTGACGAAGGTTTGCAATGCTGTTTATAAAAGCGCGCTAAATAATGGTGCTTATGTTGAGGTCTCTTATGATAACTGTAGATGAGATAAAGAAACTTTATAATTTTAGCCCTATTCCTAATGAAGGTGGGTTATTTATAAGCACATATCGCTCAAAGGATATGATAAAGAGGAATAATTTAGATAAAAATATGGCTTCAGCTATTTTATTTTTAGAAACTGAAACTGACTTTTCAAGGATGCACCGTTTATGCACAGATGAGATTTATCATTTTTATTTAGGAGATTCTGTGGAAATGCTCTTATTAAATGAAGATGATACTGGAGAGGTTAAGACTTTAGGTCATGATATATTAAACGGAGAGCTTGTGCAGACTGTTGTAAATGCATTTACATGGCAAGGGTCAAGGTTAAAATTTAAAAAATATGGTTTTGCACTTATGGGGACTACCATGGCGCCTGGATTTTCTTATGAAGATTACGAACATGGAATTAAAGATGAGCTTTTAAGAATGTATCCAGGGTTTTCTGAATTAATAGAGAGGTTTACTTAGAAAATATTATATTCAGGAAGATGTTTTTGCATCTTCCTGACAATTTTTACTTGTTAAATTTGTTTTGAAGATCATTGAAATTTGGAATGCAATAATTATCAACATAATCTTTCACTTCATCAAGTCGTGATAAAAATTCTTCACAAAATTCTTTTGAGAATACCATTGAATTAGAAGATGGATATCTTGACTCGTTAAAATATTTTCGTGAGTAAGTCATAGAAGTGGTTAAATCTTTTTTATATTTAAAGCGTTTTGCAAGGCATCTATATATATTGATGACATCATGAGTAGTTTCTAAATCTATTGGATGCTCTACTAAATCAAGATGTGACTTTAAATATAACTCAATAGACAAGCATATCAGTGAAATTGATACTTGATATTTTTTATTATCATAGGCTATTCTTGCAATCTCTTCATTATCCTTGGCGTTTTTGTAATAATCCACTTAAATCAATCCCTTCAATTTCAACATATTTTTGGATCATTCCAGTTTTATTTTTATATTGTTCATATGTATTCTTCGAACTAATTAATATATCAGATTCTATATAAAATTCCTCTTCAAATGAAGGGGCACAATCTGCCATAATATAAACTTGCTCTTCTTCTGTAACTTCCTCTTTAGTAATTATAAATAAGTCAATGTCACTTTTGGAATTAAAATTTCCTTTAGCAAGACTGCCAAATAATATTACATTAATGACATTTTTGACTTTAGAAATATTTGATAAGAATATTTTTAAAAAACCCTTATACTTATCAGAAATATTTAGATCATCTAAAGTACTTATTTTTTGCATTTTTTGCTTTCCTTTCTTAATATCAATTCATACTATAGAGAAATAAAATTTAATATTAAATAAAATATATCATTAAAAAGTTTTAAATTCTAGTTTTTTTCAATGGTTTATATAGTTGATCATTTGATAAAAAAATTACTAATTTATGATTAAATAAATCATAAATTAGTAAAGAAAAATATAGTAGAGGCTAACCATTAATTGATTAGCCTTCTGCTGGATTTATCTATGATCACTATATTTTTTATGAAAATCAACCATCTTTCCACTTTTAATTTCTATTATTCTACTAGCAATTTTATCTATAAAATATCTATCATGCGATATAAAGAGCAAAGTTCCACTATAATCAGTTAAAGCTTCTTCGAGAATTTCTCTTGTTTCAATATCAATATGATTGGTTGGTTCATCAAGTATTAAGAAGTTTACTTCATGTTTTATTAATATAGCAAGCTTTAAAAGCACCTTTTCTCC
>JAVBPQ010000100.1:0-4390 GCA_031549525.1 Clostridiaceae bacterium
GGATGATTCAAAATGGGTGAAAATCTTAGTAATATAACTAAATTAGTTGGTGATTTAGATGAAGAAACTATTTTAAAAATTATTGATGAATTTACTAAAACCAACCCCAAAAAAGAAGATGCTCAGGAAATGTTGCAAGCATGTTGCAATGGACTTGACATTGTTGGTGATTATTTTGAAAAAGGAATTTATTTTTTAGGCGATTTGATCTTTGCTGGAGACCTACTTAAAAATATAATAGAACAATTAAAGCCTTATCTTGGGGATTCAGAACTTAAAAAAATAGGCACAATTGTTGTAGGCAGTGCACCAGGAGATTTACACAATATTGGGAAAAATATATTTATCATCATGGCTGAAGCAGCAGGATTCTTAGTACATGATATTGGTGTAGATATAAAACCAGCAAAATTTGTATCTAGTGTAAAGGAATTCAATCCAGATATTGTTGGTATAAGTGGTCTTTTAACTCAATCACTTGAAACTATGAAGGATGTTGTTGATGCTTTTAAAGAAGCAGGTATACGAGATAAAGTAAAGATAATTATTGGAGGAAACCCAACAAATGATAGAGTAAAGAATTATGCAGGAGCAGATGGATTTGCAAACAACGCACCAGCTGGAATAAAACAATGTAAAGAATGGATGGTGTAATAAATGAGTGAAGTTCAAGAATTATTACAAAAAAGAATAACCCGTATTGTAACAGCTATGAACAATACAAAGGAACCTGATATGGTTCCAATCATGCCGTTAGTAGAAACATGGACTGCTTACAATTACGATAGAAACCTTCTAGACATTACCTTTGATCTAGATGGTCTTTATGATACCTTTACACGATTTGCCAGAGATTTTGATATTGACGCCTTTGCACCTCCATTGGGTTGTCGTTGGGGTCCTTTATATTCTGCATTAGGCTCAAGTGAATTTTCATTTTATAATGAAGATGGTAAGCCTCATCCAGGTGTTCAGCATTTGCCTCGCTCTAATATGTCCATTGATGAATACCCTGAATTAATTGCTGACCCTCTTAAATTTATGATCGATAAGTATATGCCTCGCAGATGGACTGCATTAACACAGCCAGAACCACGCCGTTCTTTAGTCCTAGCAAAGGCAGCATTGCAATATAGCCAGTATTTTAGTATGGGTATAGGACGCATTGCTAGTACATGCATTACAGAAATTGGAGTGCCAGCATACTTAGGATCTAGCACATTTATGCCGTTAGATCTTATGTGTGATTTTTTTAGAGGATTTGAAGAGGTTTGTTTAGATGTCCGCAGACACAGAAAGGAATTAATTGCAGCATGTGATGCAATATATCCATTGATGCTCACAACAGCAATTGCTGGTCAAGAACCATGTGATATACCTGCTGTATTTATTCCATTACATATACCAACCTTCTTAAGGCCAAAAGATTTTAAAGAGGTTTATTTCCCAACATTTAAGCGCATGATTGAAGATATTGTTGCAGCAGGCAAACGCCCTCATCTCTTTATGGAAGGAGATTGGACACCTTATTTTGAATTTTTTGATGAATTACCTAAGAATAAAATCGTTGGTATGTTTGAATTTGGGAATTATAAACAATTTAAGGATACATATGGCAGCATGATGTGCTTAATGGGTGGAATGCCTGTTGATCTATTAAATTATGGCACAAAGGAAGAAATAATCAAACATGTGAGAGAAGTAATTGAAATTATGGCTCCTGGAGGAGGCTGGATTTTTGGCTTTGATAAAGCTGCTTTATCACCAAATGACTGCAATCCTGATAATTTAAGAACTGCAATTGAAACTGTTAGGAAATATGGAGTTTATAAATAGAGGAGGGATTTTAATGGCTATTCCAATACCAGAATTTAAATCAGAATATTATGTAAGATGGGATGAATTTGTTAAAGTTAATAAACAATTAGGCCTTGGAGCTGTGGATGCACACGAAAATGCTCCTGATATTGTTAAAGAAGCATATAATAAAGGTGAAGAAGACTTAATGCGCTTCTTGCTCTTTTTAATAAACTTCTAATCAGTTATAAAGAACGCTACAACCTCGCATAGACACTATGTTTTTGCAAGTTAATGGCGTTCTTTTTTATATCTGTATAATTTCTTGACATTTCCTAAAGAAAGATATATAGTATTTACATACTAATAGTATGTAAATTTATATTAGGTGATGACCATGGCAAGGAATAAGTACCCTGAAGAAACAAGAAAAAAAATATTAAATGTAGCTCAACAGCTTTTTTATGAGAAAGGTTATGATAATACCACGATACAAGACATTATTGATGGTCTTGGCGGATTGACGAAAGGTGTTATCTATCATCATTTTAAGTCCAAACAGGATATTTTAGAGGGTGTCATAGAAACCTTTGGTGTTTCTAATGGACGATTTAATTGGTATGAAAATTGGCAAGGTGAAACGGGATTTGAAAAAATAAAGCTGCAGATATTAAAATCGCTTCAAAGCTTTGAACGATATGTAATTTTGTACTCTGCAGAAGTCTTATTAAAAAGCCCTCGCATGATTGGGGAGGCATACTTATCCAGTCTAAATGAAAGTGCTGCTTATCTTCAAGTTTATATTGATGAAGGAGTGGCAGATGGTTCTATCATTACACGCTATCCAAAAGAACTTTCTGAATTTATTTCTCTGACAATGAATATTTGGTTGGGTTTGAATATAGCTAGATATTCTAGAGAGGAGCTTGAAAACAAAATGTACTTTTTGCAAAATATGTTTCAAAGTATTGATATTCCGCTTATTGATGATACAATATTGAATGCAGTTTTTAGTTTACATGATTATATTCAAAACCAAAAATAGTTGCTTTTGTTTGATGAAAAAAAGCAACTATATTTTCACTTCGATACATACCAATAGTATGTAAAAATTCAAGAAAGGAAGTTGATTTTTATGCAATACATTTTTATTCATGGTCTTGGACAAAATTCATCAAGTTGGGATAAAACAATCTCATTTATGTCAAAATCAACTTGTGTTTTCCGTCCTGATTTATTTGTAATTCTTAATAACAAAGAAGTTACTTATGCAAACTTGTATCAAGCTTTTTCGGATTATTGCAATGACATTCCAGGAATATTAAATTTATGCGGACTTTCTCTAGGCGCAATTCTTGCATTAAATTATGCAATAGAATATCCCGAAAAAGTCCAGTCCCTAATGTTAGTTGGTGCACAATATAAGATGCCAAAATCATTACTCAAGTTTCAAAATATTATTTTTCGATTGATAAAAGCGATAGGGTTTCAAAATGAAACTTTTATCAAACTTACAAATTCAATGATTGATTTAGATTTTAGTAAAAAGTTAAAATATATCTCCTGTCCTACTTTAATTATATGTGGAGAAAAAGATAGCCTAAATAAAAAGGCGGCAAAAAATTTAGTCAAAAGCATATCAAACGCAAAACTTCATCTTATAGAGAACACAGGTCATGAAGTAAACATAGAAGCACCTGAAAAGTTAGCATCCATTCTTTGCAACCTATCAACTATGTAATATGATAAATATGATAATATCAAAAGATTAAAAGATATAAAAATTGCAAAAAATAAAAACACAAAACTATTTAACATACATTACTTTAAAATTTATATGGTGGTGTTTATACTTTCATTTATATGGTGGTTTGTTCTTTTGGTATTTTAAAAAATATATGAAACAAAATATTGATTGGAAGAAAACTCAATTCTCAACAAGCATACCAACATTACGAATATGGTACTCGTTTTACAGATTTTCGAGGACTACTGGACTACTAAATCTTGCTAATTACTTCTTTGATATGCCATTAGATTATTTAATTGGTCGTTCCCAAAATCCAACACCGTACTAACGAAAAAAGGATACCTTCATCTTTTTTGACAAAACGAGGTATCCCTTTATATTCCATATGTTAAAAAATAACCATAATTACTTTACGCCAATACTTGCATAGCTATGAAAAAAATGCTTATAATATATGCTACTGCGTTATAGTAAGGAAAGTTTCATATCAGTAAAATGTGTTGATGGCTTTAACTCTTTAAAACCCAGTTTCTGATATAACGATTTTCCTATTTGAGTTGAAGCAAGCTCAACATAAGATAATTTCTGTTTCCTTGCTTCATCGAGCAATAACTTCATTGCAGAGTTAGCATAACCTTTTTTGCGATGTTCAGGGTATGTAAGCACATTAAAAAAAGCTCCCACTTTACATGTTGGACAGGACAAGGTTGCTGGCTTGTGCGATATTGCTAAGAATGCTACAGAAGCGAGTTCATTATCAACTTCTACTAAAACTGCAAAAAAGTCAATATTCATATAGTTTAAATAGTATTGTCGAAGATTATTTTCAATAGTTTCATGCTG
>JAVBPQ010000061.1:0-46761 GCA_031549525.1 Clostridiaceae bacterium
ATAGTAGTTCCATCTTCATTTTTAGTTTCAGTAACACCATATTTGTTATTGATATTGTTATCATTGTTGTTATTTATAGACATACTTTCCTCCAAAATATAATTACAATATATTTCTATTACTTATATTAAAAAAATATTACAAAAAAAGAATTGTTGCTTATTGTTATCAATTTTGCAACAATTCTTTAAATAATAATTAATTTTGCGAGTCAAGTATAGCTTTAGATATGTTAGATATGTGTATTGTTGATATTATTCTATTAATTCACTTAAAGCTATAAAGCTTACTGTTATTTCATTTTCACTAAACATATTGACTGAATTATTATTCTCATTTCTTAAGTACAATTTTGTATCATCTTCTGGTATGATGCTTTTCATCAGGGTAAAGCAATCATTTTTAAATACATGACATATATCATATCTATTTAAAGATTCTAAAAAAGGACATTTATACTTCAAAGAATTTCACCTCAAATTACATTATGTTTTTATATATTATATGAAATAAATTCTTCTCTAATTCCCCATAGATATTTTTTTAAAACTTTCTTTAAGATTATTTAAGGCTTTTTTATTGATTTGAGATACCCTACCTTCACTTAAGCCTAATCTTTTCCCTATCTCTTTTAAATTTAAATTCATAAAGTAGTAGAGGTATATTACATTTTTTTCATTTTCACTTAGCAAGTTTAAACTAGCATTTAAAATATCCATATCATTTTTTTTAAAATAGTGCTCTTCAGGTGTCATCTCATCACACTTTATATCATAAGGTCCACTTTCATTATCATCTGATAAAATCTCATCTAAGCTTGCTATATTTATAAAAGCGATATTTTTCTCTATTTGTTCTATATTTTTTAAACTTAATCCCATTTTTTGTGCGATAACAGACTTAGTTTTAACAGGCTCTTTTTCATCCTTTAAATTTTGCACCACATCGAAATATTTTAAAATTTCATCATATTTATTCTTTGGAAGAAAATTGTTTTTTCTTAATTCATCAATTATAGCTCCTCTTATTTTCATTATTGCATAATTTTTAAATTTCATCTTCTTTGTATCATCATAAGTCATAACTGCTTGTATAAGTCCAATGATGCCAATGCTTATTAGATCATCATTATCCATGTGATTTAGGCGTTTTATATTAAAATTATATGCAATATTCTTTACGAGCTTTAGATTGGATATTATAATATCATCTTTTTCATTCAAAAAAACTACCCCTTTTTAGATTCTATTTCGGTAGTTTTTGTATTTGGATATTTATTATTCACAATTAAAATATAATTATTTCCATTCCTCTTTCATAAGACCCATATATATATTATCATAGTATTTGCCTTCCCTATATATCTCATTTCTAAGGACTCCCTCTACAATAAATCCGCATTTTTTGTAGCAATTAATAGCTCTTTCGTTAAAAGAAAACGCATTTAAGCTTATTTTATTCATATTCATCTCAGAAAAAATAAAATCAATTAAGACATTCATGGCATCATATCCGTAGCCTTTACTTAAAAAATCTTTATCACCTATAAAAATACCAATTGTAGCAACGCGAGAGACCCAATTTATATTATTTATTCCGCAGCCACCTATATATTTATTTGTCTCTAAATCTTCTATTGAAAAATTATATCTGCCATTATTTTCTTTAGAGTTTTCTTCAAACCATCTCAATTCCTCTTCATAAGTCATAGGAAATGGTATGCCAGAATACATAAGTTTTTTTATTTCTGAATCATTTAAATATTTACACGCTAGAGTTAAATCTTCTTTTTTAATAGCTCTAAGCTTTACTTTTTTACCAAAATACATTAAAATTTCCTCCAATTATCTCTTAAAAGTTTCATATAAGGATATTATATATATCAATACATAATTTTGAAATAAAAATAATAAAATAAATTAAAACATTTTTTATATCACGGATTTACTTTGCTTTTAGGATAATATTAGGGCAATTGGTTAAACTATTGAGATTATAGATTACCAAAAGAGGTGATGATCTTGAAAAAACTTAAGATAAATCATAAAGTAAACCTTTTACTATTATTTCTATTTTTAATGGTATATATTTTAAGAATATTTACTGAGCATTCGGTTTTATATTTATGCAGATTTAAAATTAACTATCCTCATGCCATAAGCAATCCCTTATTTTTATGGATTAAAAATAGAGATAGTTTAAATAAAGAGGATATATGCTATGATGTGGAGATGTCAATAATAGATCTCTTAAATTCAGATAGAATAAATGGAGAAAAAGTATTTTTAACAAAACCAGTGAAATCTGTAACATTTGATAAAGAATTATATAAAATATCTAAGATACTTGCAGAAAATTTAAGCGAAAAATATTCCTATACCCTTCCTGATGGAAAATCTTATGAAATTATTCTTAAAGACAAGGGATATAAATTTTCAAAAGTATGTGAAATCATAGGAATTAGCACTATAGAACCTCCAAATGCTCAAGCAATTTATGAAAAATGGCTCAATACTAAGATGGATAGAGCAGCTATGTTTTCTGAACTTTATACAAATATTGCTGTAAGCCTACATATAGATAAAGATACAGGATTAATTTATGCTGTGATGCTTCTTAGCAAAAAATAGGAGAGTTTTTGTTCGAAAATTATATAGCATTTTAGCTTTTATTCCATCAGTATTTATGTTAAAATAAGTTTCTTATGAATTTATTTAAAAAATCCAAATCTTAGAAATGAGGATTCATATATCGTGGAAGATAAGTTTAAAAAACAGATCTTAGATCATGAGATATACTTAAAAAGATATAATTCTATATTTAATTTAATTGGCAATTTAAAGATTATATTCTTTTTATTATTTGCTATTTCTATATATTTTTTATTTTCAAAAGGAATATTTTTAAATGAAATACTTATAAGTCTTGGGATTTTTATAATACTTGTGGCTCTTTTTGTGCACCATAGTATTATATTTGAAAAGGTGAGCTACTATAAAGGAATAATAGAAATAAATAAAAAAAGTATAGATAGGATAAATCTTAAATGGGATTCTTTTAAGGATACTGGACGAGAATTTATAGATCACGACCATGCATATGCTTTAGATCTTGATATAGTAGGGGATAAATCTTTATTTCAGCTTGTAAATTCCACAAACACTTGGCATGGTAGGCAAGCTTTATCTAAGGATCTTTTAAATCAAAATTATGATAAAGAGGAAATATTGCTCCGCCAAGAAGGGATTTTAGAGCTTGTTAAAAATATTGAATTTTCAAATAAAATACAATATTATTTATCAAAGATAGATCCTGCATATTCTGTTTTAGACCTTGTAAATGAATTAAAAGATGATAGAAGGTTTATTAATTCAAAATTTATAAAAATTATAATGAAGTTTCTGCCGATAATTACAGTATTTTTTGTGATTTTAGTGTTAATCTTTAATCTTACAAATTTATATTTTGCTATATCTTTGGTTGCTTTTATTCAATGCTTAATCTGGGTTCTTGGAATTAAAAAAATCGCAGAATATTTAGGCTCTATAACAGAATTGCCTTATAAATTAAGCTCATATAGTGCAGCTATTGATATAATAGAAAAGGAAGAATTTACTTCAAAGAAACTTTTAGAAATAAAATCTTCTCTATGCTCTTTAGATGTTTCAGCGTCTAAAGCTATTAAGGAATTGGGAAGGATTACAAATAGAATAAATTCGAGAAACAATGAGATGCTTTATTTTATATTGAATATATTATTATGGTGGGATTATAACTGTGCTATAATGCTTGAAGAATGGAAGATAAAGTATTCTAGTTTATCTGAGGATTGGTTTTTAAAGATAGGAGAGCTTGAAAGTTTAATAAGCTTTGCAAATCTTCCTAATGCATGTAAAAATATGAGCGTTCCCAATATATCTACGGAAAATAATATAATAAAAGCAGTAGAAATTGGTCACCCTCTTATATCAAATGAAATACGCATATGCAATGATATAGAGAGTAAAAATAACATTCTTATAATCTCAGGGTCAAATATGTCTGGAAAGACCACATTTTTAAGAACCATAGGGATAAATATGGTTTTGGCCCAAGCTGGAAGCCTTGTATGTGCTAAAGAAATGACTTTTTCTTTTATGAAGATGTTCACATCAATGAGAATATCTGATGATTTAAATGAAGGTGTTTCAACCTTTTATGCTGAGCTTAAGAGAATAAAATCTATAATAGATCTTGCTATTAATGACGATAGGATGATATTTTTAATCGATGAAATATTCAGAGGAACTAATTCAGTGGATAGATTATATGGAGCAAAATGCGTAATTGCTAAATTGTGTGATCTAAAAGTTACAGGTATAATTTCAACTCATGATTTAGAATTATGTGAACTTTCAAATTCAAATTTTAGAATTAAAAATTATAGCTTTTCTGAATTTTATAAAGACAATAAGATCTATTTTGATTATAAGATAAAAGAAGGTAAATCGAGGACAACAAACGCTAAGCATCTTATGGAAATGTTAGGAATAATTTAATATATTTTAAAATCCATTTTAGATGGATTTTTTTATGTTAGAAAATATTGCTAAATATTAATTTGTAGATATTAATTAATAATAATTTATAGCTTGAAATATTCTAAAATTAACAAGATTATGATAGAGTTAATATATAGGCCTATAGTTTTAAGGAGGTTGAAGATGAAGTATAAATCGAAGAAACGAACAGAATCTAAATTAAGAAAACGTAAAAGAAATAGTGGTGATAAACGAAAGAATATTTTTCTATCTACAATTTGTTTAATTGTTTTTTCTATGTTAAATTTACTATCTGGAAAAAATATTAATTTTACAGGTGATAAAGATTATTTTTATGATAATAATAAGCTCTATAGTTTAAAATTAGCAAATAATAAAAGTGATGAAAAAGAAGATTCTAAGGAAGAATATAATAAAAATGTAGCAAGCTTTCCTATGAATGAAGATATGGTATCAAAAGAAAATGTTGAGAAAGATATTAAAAAAGAATATATTCCTAATACAAAAGATATAGTAAATATAGCTCTTTTAGGGCTAGACTATCAGGATGAAAATTCAGAAGGTGCTGATAATTCAAGAGCTGATGCTATTATGATTTTGACTTTAGATACTAAAAATAAAAAGGTAAAGCTCTCTTCTCTTCTTAGAGATTCTTATGTTAATATTAAAGGCTATGGAATGGATAAATTAAATCATGCATATGCTTTTGGAGGGCCAAAGCTCCTTCTTGATACTATAAATAAAAATTATAATTTAGGAATCTCTGATTATATCTCTATAAATTTTTCTAATTTTGAAAGTATGATAGATGAAATAGATGGAGTGGATATATATCTTACCAAAGAAGAAATAGAATATTTAAATTCCTTGCAATCAGAAGGGGATGATAAATATCAAGCTTTTAATTCTCCTAAAGAATATCTCTTAAATGGTTTAAATGCTATGAATTATGCAAGGAATAGGAGTTCGTTACATGGAGATATAGATAGAACAAAAAGGCAGAGAAATTTAATTGTAGCTATATATAAAAAGATTAGGGACTTTGATTCATTTAACCTTATAAAATTTGTAGGAGAATATTATAATAAAATAAATACAGATTTAAGTGTCTTTAAAATGATGAATTTAGCAACTGATATATTATTCTTAGACAATTTAGCTATAGAGCAAAATAGTTTTCCTGCAGAAGGAGACTATGAAAACACAATGATAAATGGTGTATTTTACCTTCAATTTGATATAGAAAAGACAAAGAATAAGATAAATAATTTTATATATTATGATGAAAAATTAGAGATGAGCGGTATTACAGAGTAAATTTTAATTGATATTTTAATCGTAATTTCATAATTCTTATGTTAAAATAGAAATTAACTGTAGGATAATCGATTAAATCTTTTAAGCTCATAGTTTTAGGAGGGTTTTATGAAGGATATAGATAAGCTTAAAAAAGTGTCTGTAGAGGTGAGAAAAAATATAATTAAGATGGTAACAGAAGCTTCTTCTGGACATCCTGGAGGTTCTCTTTCTGCAGTTGAGATTTTAGTATCTCTTTATTTTAATAAGATGAATATTGATGTAAATAACCCTGATGATTTAAACAGGGATAGATTTGTATTATCAAAAGGACATGCATCTCCTCTGCTCTATAGTATTTTAGCAGAGAGGGGCTTTATAAAAAAAGAGGATCTTATGACTTTTAGAAAAATAAATTCAAGATTACAAGGTCATCCAAATATGAGAGAAGTGTCTGGAGTGGATATGTCTACAGGGTCTTTAGGTCAAGGTATGTCCTGTGCAATTGGTATGGCTTTAGCTTCTAGATTAGATAAAAAGGATTATAGAGTTTTTGTTCTTTTAGGAGATGGAGAGATAGAAGAAGGTCAAGTTTGGGAGGCATCTATGGCAGCCTCATTTTATAAACTTAATAATTTAATAGCATTTTTAGATTATAATGGTCTTCAAATAGATGGAGCACTGAGTGAAGTTATGAGCCCTGAGCCTATTGCTGATAAGTTTAGAGCTTTTGGATGGAATGTTTTAGAGATAGATGGTCACGATTTTAATAAGATCTTAGATTCAATAGATATAGCATATGATTCTCAAGATAAACCTACCATGATAGTGTGTAAAACCATAAAAGGAAAAGGAGTTAGTTTTATGGAAAATCAGGTTGCATGGCATGGAACTGCTCCAAATAAAGAGCAATGTGAAAAAGCTTTATTAGAATTGGAGGATTTGCTATGTCAAATAAAATAGCTACTAGGGAAGCTTATGGCAAAGCTTTGGTAGAAATAGGATCAGAAAATGATGATATTGTAGTATTAGATGCTGATCTATCAAAGTCTACAAAAACTATAGATTTTAAAAAGAAGTTTCCTGAAAGATTTTTTAATATGGGAATTGCAGAAGGCAATATGATGGGAGTTGCAGCAGGACTGAGCACTTGCGGAAAAATACCTTTTGTAAGTTCCTTTGCAATGTTTGCTGCAGGTCGTGCATTTGAGCAAGTAAGAAATTCAATTGGATATCCTCATTTAAATGTTAAGATATGTGCAACTCATGCTGGTATAACAGTAGGAGAAGATGGAGCAAGTCATCAATGCAATGAAGATTTTGCTCTTATGAGCGTAATACCTGGCATGATGGTGTTTTCTCCAAGCGATGGTATTGAAACCTATGAGATAATAAAATCTATTGCAAAAATAAATAATCCGTGCTATGTTAGACTTGGTAGAATGCCAGTTAATATAATAAATGATAATGAAGATTATAAGTTTGAAATAGGAAAGGCTATTCAGCTAAGGCAAGGTACAGATGTTACATTGATTGCAACAGGGATTATGGTAGAAAAAGCCTTAGGAGCATGTGATGTGTTAAGAGATTTTGGGATTAAAGCAAGGGTTTTAAATATACATACAATAAAGCCCATAGATGTGGACTCTATAGTTAAAGCTGCAAAAGAAACTAAAGCCATAATAACATGTGAAGAGCATAGCATAATTGGAGGACTTGGTTCTTTAGTTTCAGAAGTTGTTTTAGAAAATTATCCTGTTTATTTAAAAAAGATAGGTATTATGGATACTTTTACTGAAAGCGGTAAACCTGATGAACTCCTTGAAAAGTACGGATTAACTCAGGATGAAATTGTAAAGGCTGCAAAAGAAATAGTCGCAAGAAAGAAGCTATAAACGATACTCCTTATGGGGTATTTTTTATGCTTTAATAAATTGAAAGGAAACGCGCATGAAAAATGTTAAAAGCTATATCATCATAACCATTGGTTCATTTTTTGTATCCCTTGGAACTATGCTGTTTTTAATACCTCATGAGTTAGCAGCAGGGGGTGTTACGGGGATGAGTATGGTAATAAATAATGTTTTACCATATATATCTGTTGGTTTTTTGATGATAATACTGAATATAATACTTTTTATCATAGCATTTATAGTGCTTGGGAATAAATTTGGAGCAAAATCCATATATTCCAGTTTGATTCTTTCTTTTTTTATTTTTATTTTAGAGAAGATTATTCCAACAGATTTTATATTGACAGAAGATTTACTTTTAAATGCTGTTTTTGGTACAATAACCTGTGCAATCGGCCTTGCTATTGTGTTTAATCAGAATGCCTCTACAGGTGGTACGGATATCATAGCTAAAATAATAAGTAAATTTTTCCATTACGATATTGGAAAATCCCTACTTCTCGTAGATTGTCTTGTGATAATAGGGGCTGCTGCTGCATTTGGGGTAAATAAAGCTCTATATGGTATGCTATGTGTAATGATAAATGGTATAGTAGTAGACTCTATAATTGATGGTTTAAATCAGTGCAAGTCTATTTTTATAATAAGTGATAAAAATAAGGACATAGTGAATTATATAATGGATGAGCTTGAGAGAGGATGTACTTTATTATATGGTGAAGGAGGGTATAACAATACCGAATTAAAGGTCATATATTCTGTACTAGATAGAAAAGAATTCATAAAACTAAAGAACTATATTAAGGAATTAGATGAAAAAGCATTTATTTCTGTAGGTCATGCAAGTGAAGTTTTAGGTGAAGGTTTTAAAATATTACGAGAAGATTAAAAGGTATTTAAAATTATAACAAATAATCAATATTTTTTCAAACAAATTATTGATAATATGACTTTTTATTTTAATTTTTTGATAAAATATGATATAATTATAGAGATTGAAATAATTGTTTTTGAGAGGGATAAAATGATTAAATTTGATAATGTAAGTAAAATATATACAGGTAATACATATGCGTTAAAGACAACATCTCTTCATATTCAAAGAGGAGAATTTGTTTTTTTAGTTGGACTTAGTGGTGCTGGAAAATCAACTATGATAAAGCTTCTTTTAAAAGAAGAAGAGCCTACTACAGGGATTATATATGTGAATAAAGAAAATATCAATCTTTTAAAGAGAAAGCAGATACCATATTTTAGAAGAAAGATAGGGGTTGTGTTTCAAGATTTTAGACTCATTCCAAGCTTAAATGTATATGAAAATGTTGCATTTGCACTAAAAGCTACTGAAGCGCCTCATAAAGATATTGTAAAAAAAGTCCCTCTTGTTTTATCTCTTATGGGACTTTCTGCAAAACATAAATCATTTCCAGATGAATTATCTGGGGGGGAGCAGCAAAGGGTTGCGATTGGAAGAGCTATAATAAATAACCCTCTTGTTGTTATTGCAGATGAGCCTACAGGTAACTTAGATCCTGAGACATCTCAAGGGATTATGGATATTTTAAATGATATAAATAGAGCAGGTACTACAGTTATTATGGCAACCCATGCTAAAGAGATAGTTAATGTTATGAAAAAGAGGGTAATCACTCTTGAAAGTGGTGAAATAGTAAGGGATATAAGAGGGGGAGGTTACGAAGATGAAAATAAGTTCATTTAGAGATGCTTTTACAGATGCTACAAAAAGTTTTTCAAGAAATAGAACATTGAGCATAGCTGCTATAATAAATTTAACATTGACACTTATTTTTTTTGGTATAATACTCATGAGCATAGTAGGCCTTGGGAGCGTTATGACTAAAATAGAATCAAAATATATTGTCAATGTATACATTGAAAAGGATGCTTCAAAGGATGCAGAAGAGAAGATAAGAGCTAAATTATCATCTATTGAAGGTGTAGAATCTATCACATATGTAAGTAAAGAAGATGCTTCTAAGATATTTAGTGAATCATACAGCATTGAAGGATTAGATGGAGCTTTTCCTGCTTCATTTAAAGTGAAGATAAAATCTACTGAAATGGTAGAAAATATCACTAAAGAAATGGAGGAATTTAAAGGTAAAGGAGTAGATTCTGTAAACAGTGCAAAAGATACTATTGAGCTTCTTGAGAAATTCATATCTTATGGACGTTTATTTTGTATAGTTATATTTGGTCTATTTTTAGGTATATCTTTGTTTTTAATTTCAAATACTATAAGGCTTACAATTTTTTCAAGGAGAAAAGAGATTGGTATTATGAAATACATTGGTGCAACGGATTCTTATATAAAGAGACCGTTTGTTTTAGAAGGTATGCTAATAGGCTTCTTTGGTGCTGTAATATCTCTTTTAATTCTATATTTTTTCTATAGTTTAGTATATAGAGGCTTGATTTCACCTCCTCTTAATTTAAAACTTTTAAGCCCAAATACGATGATATTGTATGGACTTCCTATATATTTAGGATTTGGTATTTTTGTAGGCGGAATGGCTAGTATATTCAGCATTAGAAAATTTTTAGTAGTATAATATAGATAAAACACATATATATTATTATAAGAAATTATAATTAAAGGAGAGTAGGATGGAAAAAAATAAAAAGATCTTTTTTGCAGGTTTTATTGTAGTTCTTTTATTTACAAATGTATTTTCGTTCTTATTTGGTGGATATTTTCTTAAAAATATATTTGGAAATCCTGGAATTACATCCAGTGGAGATTATAAAAAAGTTGATCAAATAAGAAGAGATTTAGAGTATATGTACGATGGAGATGTAGATGATGCAAAATTAATGGATGGTGCTATAAAGGGTATGGCTGATTCTATAGGAGACCCGTATACTGTATATATGGATAAACAGGAATATTCAGATTTTGTTGTCCAGTCTACAGGAAAGTATAGTGGAATAGGGATACAGATAATAGCTAAAAAGGATATAAATAAGATAGAAGTAGTGGATGTGTTCAAGGATTCTCCTGCAGAAAAAGCTGGTATGAAATCAAAGGATTACATAATAAAAGTCAATAATGAAGAGGTAGATGCATCAAGCTCTGATAGAGCAGTTACACTTATGAAAGGTAAAGAAGGATCTGAGGTTACTGTTACTATATATAGAGAGGGAACAGGAAACATAGATCTTATAATGAAAAGAGCTATGGTTACAGTAAATACTGTAACAGGGGAAATGCTAAATGATAAAATAGGATATATAAAAGTATCAATGTTTGATGAGAATACTTCATATCACCTTGTAGATAAGTTAAAAGAGTTAAAATCAAAGAATATGGAAGGCTTGATATTAGACTTAAGAGATAACCCAGGAGGACTTCTTGATCAATGTGTAAAGATGGTTTCGAATTTTGTAAAAAAAGGCGATGTAGTTGTGAGCACAAAGGGTAAAAGCTCTCCTGAGAAAAAATACTATTCTGAAGGCGGAGATTTTATTGGAATTCCAATGGTTTTATTGATAAATGGCAACTCTGCTTCAGCTTCTGAAATATTTATTGGAGCTATGAAGGATTATAATTTAGCTACCACTATTGGAACTAAATCTTTTGGAAAAGGAATTGTCCAAAGTTTACATAGATATGATGAATATAATACAGCATTAAAAGTAACAACATCTAGGTATTATACTCCATCAGGTGAAAATATTCATGAAAAAGGTTTTGAACCTGATATTAAAGTTGAGTATCCAGAAGAGCTTTTAAAAGAGGAATATTCTAGAGATACAGATCCTCAATTCCAGAAAGCATTAGAGGTTATAAATAGTAAAATATAATAAAAAAGCTTTGACTTAAAAATCAAAGCTTTTTTTTAATAAAACGAAGTTATTTTTATCATAATCTATAATGCCATCTCTTTTCATATTAGAAAGTTCTCTTGATAGAGCGCTTCTGTTTACACAGAGATAATCTGCAAATTCATCTCTTGAAAATGGTATAAAAAAGCTACCTTCCTTAAAATCTTTAGAGATGGTTAAGAGATATGTCATTATCTTCTCTCGTATAGAGCGTTTTGTTAAAATATCGATTTTATCATTTAAAAATATAGTTTTATTTGCTAAGATTTTAATCATATTTTCAATAAGTATTGAGTGATGTGAACAAGAAGTTGGACAAGTTGATATTATCTTTTTAAAGGCTACAGTCATTACTTCGCACTTTTCAAGTGCAACAACAGAAACAGGACTGTTTTCAATTCCAGCACAGACAAAAGCTTCACCAAAGAGATTTAAAGGGGAAAGTTTTGCAATTATATTTCTTTCGCCTAAAGCATCTTCTTTTAAAATATTTATAGTTCCCTTTAAAACCACTCCTATATAGTCAATTTTTTCTCCTTGAAATATTATAAAATCATTTTTATCATATTTCTTAATCTTTGCATCTATACACTTCAATAGCCCCTCAAAATCACGAGAATCTATATTTTTAAATAAAGATATTTTTTTAAAATCTTCAAAATATTTTTTCAAAAACTTCTCCTTTTGTTGCAATTGCAACAGATATTATATTTTAATAATAATATAATATTCTCATAAAGTCAAATAAAGGAGATTGCAGTATGATAAGAAAAATAATCAAAATAGATGAAGAGTTATGCAATGGATGCGGACTTTGTGTTACTGCTTGTCACGAAGGTGCAATTGGTATAATAGATCATAAAGCTAAGCTTTTACGTGATGATTATTGCGATGGACTTGGAAATTGTCTTCCAGTATGTCCTGAAGGTGCTATTTCTTTTGAAGAGCGAGAGGCTAAAGAATATGATGAGGAGGCAGTGAAATTAAATATGGAAAAAGATAAACATGAAGACCTTCCTTGCGGATGCCCTGGAAGTGCTTCAAAATCTATAACACGTCAAAATAATGCAAAAGAAGAAAAAATAGTTGAGGAAATAAATTCAGAGTTAAATCAATGGCCAGTACAGATTAAACTTGTTCCTGTAAATGCACCATATTTTAAACAAGCAAATTTGCTTATTGCAGCAGATTGTACTGCTTTTAGCTATGGTAATTTTCATAAAAAGTTTATGAAAAATAAGATAACTTTAATAGGATGCCCTAAATTAGATGAAGGCGATTATTCTGAAAAATTAACTTCAATTTTAAAAGAAAATGACATAAATAGTTTAACTGTTATAAGAATGGAAGTTCCCTGCTGTGGCGGCATTGTAAATGCTGTAAAGACAGCTTTAAGAAATTCAGGTAAGGTCATACCTTGGAGAGTTGTGATTATAGGTATAAATGGACAAATAATAGAAGATTAGGAGGATAATTATGTCAATGTTTTGTTTTCAATGCGAACAGACTGCAAAAGGAATAGGTTGTACTGTAAATGGGGTTTGTGGCAAAAAGAATGATACTGCAAATCTTCAGGATGAATTAACAGGAAAGCTCATCGCTTTAGCTTTAGCATCAAAGGATAAGAGAACAGATGAAACTGATAGATTGCTGATTGATGGATTATTTACAACTGTTACCAATGTTAATTTTAATAATAAAACCATAGAGGAGCTTTGTCAGAAGGTAGACAAGGTGCGTGAAAAATTTGGGGCTTCTTCTGAATTTGATATGTCAAATATATGGAATGATAATGAGGATATACGCTCATTGAAATCACTTATATTATTTGGAATAAGGGGTATGGCAGCATATGCTCATCATGCTTACGTTTTAGGAAAAACTGATGAAGATGTGAATAAATTTTTTTATAAGGCTCTAGAATCTATTTCAAATTCACTTTCTGCAGATGAACTTCTCTCTGTCGTAATGGAAACAGGTAATGTAAATCTTAAATGCATGGCTATTTTGGATGAAGCAAATACAGAAGCTTACGGAACTCCTGTACCAACAAAGGTTAAAACCACTATAGAAAAAGGACCTTTTATTGTAGTGACAGGTCATGACTTGCATGATTTATATTTACTTCTTGAACAGACAAAAGGAAAGGGAATAAATATATACACCCATTCAGAGATGTTACCTGCTCATGGTTATCCAAAATTAAAGGCTTATCCTCATTTAAAAGGAAATTTTGGAACTGCATGGCAAAATCAGCAAAATGAATTTAAAGATATACCAGCTCCTATTTTATTTACTACAAATTGCTTGATGCCTCCTCGTGAAAACTATTCTGACAGGGTATTCACAACTTCAGTGGTATCTTATCCTAACATGGTGCATATTGGAGATGATAAAGATTTTACGCCTCTTATAGATAAAGCTTTAGAGCTTCAAGGATATGATGAAGATAAGGTTATGACAGGAATCAATGGAGGAGAAGGCTTAACTACTGGATTTGGTCATGGAACTGTTTTATCTGTTGCTGATAAGGTTATTGATGCAGTAAAATCTGGCGACATAAAGCATTTCTTTTTAGTTGGAGGGTGTGATGGTGCAGCTGTTGGAAGGAATTATTACACTGATTTTGTAAAGAAGACTCCTAAAGATTCCATTGTTTTAACATTAGCTTGTGGAAAATACAGATTTAATGATCTAGACATAGGAGAAATTGGAGGACTTCCAAGGATTATGGATATGGGTCAATGCAACGATGCATATGGTGCAATAAAGGTTGCATCAGCATTATCTGAAGCATTTAATTGCACTGTAAATGAACTTCCTTTAACTTTAGTTTTATCATGGTATGAACAAAAAGCAGTATGTATATTGCTCACTCTTTTAGCACTTGGAATAAAGAATATCTATATAGGACCATCACTTCCTGCATTTGTTTCCAAAAACATATTGAATGTGCTTGTTGAAAAATTTAATTTAACACCTATTTCTACACCAGAGAAGGATTTAGAAAAAATATTAGGATAATAAAAAAATGGATTCATATTTTATATGAGTCCATTTTTTTGAAAAAAAGAGCATCAGCATTAAACTGATGCAAATGAGAGTAGAACATTGGCTTTTATTTTTATAGTTTAAACAATAATTTTATGTAAACAAACATACCTATATCCTTTTATATCATAAAAAACACAAAAAGTATATATGATATTATTATATAATGCATATATAATAAGACTATATTATGACATAAATATATCCACTTAAGTAAATAAATAGATTAAATGATATGCTTTTATTATAATATTATAAGATAATAATAATAAGAGTTTATAAAATGTATAAATATTGCACAAAAGGAGGGAAATATATGGGAAAATTTAATTCTACATTTTATAATATAGAAGAAGATAAAAATCTTGATAATTATGAAGATGCTTTTAAGATAAGTAAAAATAAAGAAACATCCTATGTGTATATTTATGAACATGAAAAGTTTGAAAGTTTAAATCAGATTAAGATAAGAAATGAAAATTTTAATATAGAGAAAAAATTATTACAAAATTATAAAACTCAGATAGAAGTATTAAAAAAAACTGAAAATTATAAATATGAAACTACAATAATTACACAAAGAGAAGGAAATTTAAATTCACTAAAAGATGATGATAAAATAAGGACATTGTTTTTAGAACAAAGTAAGGGCAGAATACTGAATCAAGATGGTGATACAAAAGGATTAAACGAAACCTCATTAAAAAATAGCAAGCTGGATATATATAATTTAAATGATAAAAAAAAGGAAGAAAAAATAAAGTCGCCTTTTTTAGATCAAAATAGAGATAAGATATTAAAAAATGATGATATTAAATTATTTGAGGCTTTAGAGAGCAAGAAGGATAAAGTTTTATATACAGACTTAAAAATTAATAAAGAAGCTTCATTAAATAATAAACCAATTTTGAATCAAAAAAATATAGATAAAGCATCCTCTACCTTTTTAGAACAAAATAAAGGTGGAATATTAACAAGTGGTGATATTAAATCTCTTAAATTCCGTGATTCTTTTAAATTTGATGAACCTTCAGCTTTAAAAGAAAGCAAAGCAGAAAATGTAAATTTATCACAAAAAAATCAGTCCTTTAGCACAAGTGAAGAAAATATTAAAACCGTAAAGAAGCTTGTAAAGTTAAAATTGTATAGAGAAGCCTTAAATATATGTGAAAGTATGCTCAAAGCTAATAAAGAAGATGTAGAGCTTTATTTATATCTTGGGATAATAAATTATAGTATAGGGAATTATAATGAAGCATTAAAATATTATAATTTAGGAATAAACTATGATAATAATAACTATAAACTATATAACAATAGAGGTACAACATATATTGAATTAAATCAACATATATTTGCAGTACTTGATTTTACAAAAGCTATAAAATTGATGCCTGAAACTTCAATTTTATATGAAAATAGGGCCAGAGCTTATTATAAAATTGAGATGTATGAAGAATCTTTAACTGATATAAATACTGCAATGAAATTTGATAAAAGTGACAAATTATCCTTTTTAAAGGGGCAAATATTGTGTAAACTTGGAAAATATGATTCTGCTTTAAATGAGTACAACAGTTTATTAAGAGCAGGAAAATCAGATAGGCAGCTACTTCTAAGCATAGCTGATGCATATTATTTTAAAAATGATTATGAAAATGCATTTTTAAATGTAAGAAAAGTAATAGATTTAAATCCAAGAGATTATAATGCATACTATAAACTAGGCAATATACACTTTGATATGAAAGAATACTCAAATGCCATAGGAGATTACTCAAAATCTTTAGAAATTAATAATTCATATTATCCTTGTTATCTTAAATTAGGACTTGTTTATTTTAATATAGATGAATATAAAAAGTGTATACAAAGTTTAGATGATGCTGAAAAATACGGCTGCAAAGATATAGAATTATATTCAAACAGAGGTGAAGCTTTTTTAGCCCTTGGAAAATTTAATGAAGCCATAAGGGATTTTAATATTGCAATCGATATAGATCCTAATGCATTTGGAATTTATTTTGATAGAGGGGTTGCTTATAGTAATTTAAATGAATATGCTAAATCTTATTCGGATCTTATATATTCAAGAAGGCTCATGGAAAAATATAACGATTCAGGAAAATATGATAAAGTGATTTTAACAATTGATAATATGATTTCTGAGCTTGATAAAGTCATGGAACATAAAGAAATAGTTTAGGGCACAATTAAAATTGTAGCCCTTTTACATATCTATGCCTTTTATAGATAATCTTTTCATCATATACTTATTAAATGTTACTTTTATAAAAGCAAATATTGGTATGGATATGAGCATTCCTACAATCCCTAAGAGAGCACTTCCTATTATAATTGAGATTATAACACCTACTGGAGAAAGACCAACTTTATTTCCTAAAATCTTTGGACCAAACCATAGATTTTGAACCTGTTGCAAAGCTAAGAGAAAGATGATAACTATGAGAGCTGACCATGGATTATTAAAAAGCGCTATGATGACAGGAGGCGCCATACCGATGAATGGACCTATATAAGGTATTAAATTTGTAAGTCCAATTATTATACCCATTAAAATTGAATATGGAACTTTGATTATAGAAAGACCAAGAGAAGCTATTATGCTGAGTATTAAGGATTCCAATAATTTTCCATTTATATATTGAGAAAATACAATATGGATCTCAGAAGCATATTCTAAAATATTTTCAACTGTTTCTTTCTTAAAAAAAGCAAAGAGCACTTTAAGCATATAATTCTTAAATTCATTTTTGTTACTTAAAAAATATATGGAAAGAAGGACAGAAACAGATATTATAAAAAAAGCTTGAGCAGTGACTGCTACGGCTGAAAATCCTGATGATATAAAACTTCCAAAATAATTCTTTAATTCATTTCCTAAAGTACTTACATTATCAAGTATTACCTTTCCTAAATTAAAATCTTTAAATGCATCATTATATTTTTTTGTGATTTCAGTTATCTCATTTATATAATTTGGTATTTGAAGAGTCAAATCACCTAAACTTTTTATAACAATAGGTATTATAAATCCAATAGATACAACAATAAGGACAATAAATGAAGAGTATACGATAAAAATACTCAATTTAACACCTAAAGAAAAATTTTTAATTAAAAAATTCATAGCAGGGTTTAACAAATAGGCTATTGCAAAACCATAAAAAATAGGTGTTATTATCTTTAATATGATTTCAATGCCTTTAAATGTAAAATCAGTTTGATTTATTATCTTTATTAAAAATAAAGTTATGATTATTATTGGTACATATTTAAAATAGGGTATTCTTTTATTTAACTTCATTACAACCTCAAATTATTCTAAACAAATAGTGGAGTTCACTCCAAATAGTGCTTTAAAAATATATTAATACATAGGATATTTTATTTCAATATATATAAAAAAATGTTTAAAAAACATGCTTAAAGTTAATAATCAAACTGAGGAGGTTTTATCATGGTTAAGTTTAATAAAACGCATAAAATATTAATGGGAATTGTATCACTTTATTTATTAGTAATAGCTACCTATATTACTATAAGTATTACAATGAGAAGTTTACCTAAAGTTCAAAATGATAATTTAGGGAAAAGCACAGTAGTAATGAACGAAAACAATGAAAACACCACAGAAAATACAGTTATCATTCTAAATATGAAATTTAGCTCAAGTGAAGGTACAGTTTCAAAAGAAATTAAAGCTGGAGATAAATATAAGGATATGACTGAAAAAGAAATACAAGAGAAATTCGACAAACTAGGTTTTACCATGGATGAATTTTCCAAAGATAAAATAGTATTTAAAAAGGAAAGCTTTTATCTTCCTGATAAATATATAATTGGTATAAAAGACAACAAAATCTGTATTTATAAAAGCGATGAATATGGAAATTTAATTATTGAAAATCCAGACGATATATTTAATATGGATGCTAGTAAACTTCCTGAAAAAGAGAGGGCATCTTTGACAAAAGGTCATATAAATTACCAATTTAATACAAAAGATGAAGCTGCAAAAGCAGTTCAAGAATATAAAGAATTTTTTCGTTAAACTACAATAATCTCATAAAGAAGTTAAAATTCAATAAAATTGCAATTTTAGCTTCTTTTTTGCAAAAATTTTTATAACTTGAAGAAATATAGTTAAAAATCATTATTAAAATGATTATTCCGTAGAAAGTCAATTGAATAAATGTTAAAATATTAATGGTAAAAATAGAAAATTAAATAGATGGAAGCAAGATAATAAGAAAGAGGGTTAGATTAATGAAAATGGGCAATGTTATTGTTGGGCAATCAGGGGGTCCAACAGCTGTAATTAATTCCAGCCTTGTAGGGATATTTCAGGCTGCAAGAGAGCTTGGAGCAACTAAAATTTATGGTATGCTTCATGGTGTAGAAGGTCTTTTAAGTGATAAATATATAGATTTAAGCGAACATATTTTAACTGAGCTTGATGAAGAGCTTTTAAAAAGAACCCCTTCATCATATTTAGGATCTTGCCGTTATAAGCTGCCAGATGTTAAAGATGATGAAAAAGCTTATATCAATATATTCAATCTTTTAAAAAAACTTGAAATAGAACATTTTCTATATATTGGTGGAAATGATTCTATGGATACTATTCAAAAGCTTTCAGATTATGCAAAAACAAAAAACATAAATATATCATTTATGGGAGTTCCAAAGACCATAGATAATGATTTAGTTATGACAGATCATACCCCAGGTTTTGGAAGCAGTGCAAAATATATAGGAACAGTTTTTAAAGAGATAATACGTGATGGATATGTCTATGGAAATAAAAATGTAACAATTGTGGAGATAATGGGAAGAAATGCAGGATGGCTTACAGCTTCAGCTTCTCTATCACGAATGTCTGATTGTCCAGGACCAGATATGATATTTGTTCCTGAAATTCCCTTTGATATTTCTTCATTCTTAACAAAAGTTGAAGATACTCAAAAGCGTAAATCATCCTTAGTAATTGCTGTTTCAGAAGGCTTGAAGGATAAAGATGGAAGATATATTTGTGAGCTAAGTGAGCATGTGGTATTTACAGATTCATTTGGTCATAAATCTTTAACAGGAACTGCAGATTTTTTATCAGATATGGTTGCAAGAAAATTAGGATGCAAAACTCGTTCAATTGAACTTTCTACTCTTCAAAGATGTGCATCTCACATAGTATCAAGGACAGATATAAATGAAGCAATTTTAGCTGGAGGACATGCAGTAAAAGCAAGCTATGAAGGTCATTCTGCTGAAATGATAATCTTTGAGAGGATATCAAATGATCCTTATCATATAATAACAAAAACATGTGATATAAAATTGATAGCAAATAAAGAGAAAAAGCTTCCCTTAGAGTGGCTAACTGATGATAGGATGTTTGTTAAAAAAGAGTTTTTTACATATTGTCGTCCTCTAATTCAATCAGAGTTAAATCCAATAATGGTAGGTGGTTTACCACTTCATTTGTATAATGAAGAATTGATGTTTTAGGATTAAAAAAGTTGTGCTTATACACGAGCTTATAGCTTTAAGTTAGAAAGCCTTGTATAAGTATCCTTTTAATATATTGACAAATTAATAAAATTTTAATATGATTTCAATATGGATTTAAACTCTAAATAATTTTTAGGAGTGATTGTTATGTTTGAAAATAGTAAGGTGGTCTTAATTTAATATTAAATGTAATGATTATGATGCTCAATTTAGCCATATGTTTTTTTGTTGTTAAAAAATATAATTTTAAGCACGGTGAGTATCGTGTTTTTTTAATGCAAAATTTTAGGCTTATTTGAGATAAAACTATTAAAAATTATTAGGAGAGTTTATGGAAAAATTTAAAATTATTACAAATAATAAAAATTGGATGGAATCCAATGCTATACTTCAAGTTGAAAATATATCTAATTATAAAGGTGTTGTATATATAGCAGGACTTCCTGACCTACATGCAGGGAGAACTCCTGTGGGTGTTTCTGTTATAGTAGAAGACTATATTTATCCTCATTTAATAGGAGGAGATATTGGTTGTGGTATGGGGCTCTTTGATACAGGAATTGCATTGAGAAGATTTAAAATGGAAAAATGGCAAAATAGATTAAATACTATAAGAGAGCTTTCTGATATACCTTGTAGCATAGGCTTTGAAGAAGACAGGATACCAGACCTTGGAACTATAGGAGGAGGCAATCATTTTGCTGAATTTCAAAAGCTTGAAAAGATCTATGATGATAATGAATTTAATAAATTGAATCTTAAAGAAAATGTATTTCTTCTAGTTCATTCAGGCTCAAGATCATATGGTCAAAAGATATTATCCTTGTTCAATGATGAAAAAGGTTATAAAGTAAGCAGTGATTCTGCAAAAGAATATATCAAATTACATGATGATGCTGTGGATTTAGCCAAAAAAAATAGGAAAGCTGTTGCAGATAAATTAATTTCTTGGCTTGGTTATGAGGGTTTTTGTGAAAGGATAATAGATTGTACTCATAATTATCTTGAAGTATATGAAAATACTTATATACACAGAAAAGGAGCCACATCTTCTTTAGATGGAATGGTGATAATTCCAGGTTCAAGAGGAACTTTAACTTATATCGTAAAACCCTCTTTAAATTCCTTAGAATCAGCATATTCTGTATCCCATGGAGCAGGAAGAAAGTGGTCAAGGAGTCTTTGCAAAGGTCGTATAAGAGATAAGTATGATCGGGATTCTATAAGACATACATCCTTAAAAAGCAGAGTTATTTGTCATGATACAGAGCTCTTATTTCAAGAGGCGCCAGAAGCTTATAAGAATATAGAAGATATAATAAATGTGCTCCTTGAATTTAAGCTTATTGAAGTAATAGCCACTCTAAGACCTTTAATAACTTATAAGGGATAAGATACGATTATAAAAAATGGTTATTTTTATTTGATTTTTTAAAATATATTTACTCTTAATATAAATTCTAAAATATATAGGAGGCATGTTAAATGGATTCTACAGTTAAAGATTTTGAGAAATTTATAAAATATATTGAAGATGAAAAACCAATATTATCAACTAAGAAAAACTTGATTGGCAAAAAGGATTGCTTTAAATTAAATTCAACCCTTGAAAACAAAAGAGAAGTAGAGGCTCCAAATTATACTCAAGAACAGTATCCTGTAATAGATTTGATGTTTGAAATAGCTTTAAGTGCTAAAATCTATATTAGATCTAAAAATGAGAAGGGTAAATTAAGTCTTATTAAAACTATAAATCTTGAAAAATTTGAAAGTTTAAATGAATATGAAAAGTATGTTTTTTTACTACAAACCTATTGGACTAAATATAATTTTGAAAGAAAGCTTTATAGGGTTAGAGGAATAAAATGTTTCTATGATACTCTTTATGGAATAGCAAATAAAGAAGATTTATATAATAGATATCTATATTATTCAGTAGATGTATCTTTTTACCATTTAGAATTCTTTGGATTTGGGAATCTTAAATCTGTTAAAGATGTAGATGGTAAGTATAAAAATGAGTTTTATCCAAATGAATTTGGTGTAAAAATAAGTTATTTTTTAGTAAAAAAGGCTTTTCCATACATTAATATAGACGATAGTTATATAGATATTTTATCGAGAATAATTGATAAAAAGGAACCATTTAATAAGAAACAAGACCCCTTTAGTGTATTTAAAGATGTTTTTTCAAAAGGTATTGTTAAAAACACTATAGATGTTGATATCCAATCCGATAGTGAGGGAGTATATACTTTTAAAGTTAGTCTTCATTTTAAAAAAAGCATATGGAGAAAAATAAGACTTTCATATAAGCATACTTTAGCAGATTTGCACGAAGCTATTCAAGATGCTTTTGATTTTGATGATGATCATCTATATATGTTTTATATAGGTGGATATACTAAAAATGGTGAAGAAATATATGGACCAAATTGTGATGAGATTTCTAATGGACCTTTTACATATGAAGTTACTATAGAGGATTTAGAGCTTTATGAAGGTGCAAAGATGTTATATCTTTTTGACTTTGGAGATGGATGGGAGTTTGATGTAGATCTCATTAACATTGATAAAACATCACCTATTCCATTAAAATCTCAAATCATTGACTCTAAAGGCGCATCACCTGAACAATATGGAGGTGAATGGTGATGGTAGACCCACTTAGCATAAAGAATGAATTTAAAAAGGTTGAAGATGAGAATTACAGGTTTAGAAAATATTTAAAGATTCATGCAAATGAAGATGAATTAGATGAGAAGTTTTTACAATTGCACAATGAGTTATTTTTAAATTATAATTGCAAGCTCTGCAGAAATTGCTGTAAAGAATATTCAACAAACTTTGATGAAGAAGAAATAGAAGAAGCAGCAAAGTTTCTTGAAATTGATAAAGATGATTTTATAGAAAAATATTTACATCTAGATATGGGTGAATATATCACAAAAGAAATTCCATGTATTTTTTTAAACGAAGATGGAGAATGTAAGATTGAAACATACAGACCTGCTTCTTGCAGGGATTTTCCATTTACAAATAAACCAGAAAGGTTAAAGAGTTTATATAGTATCATAGAATTCGCAAGGGTTTGCCCAATTGTATTTGAAATTATTGAAAGATTGAAAATGGAATATAAGTTTAAAATAAGGTAGTATATTACAGGGCTTAACTTTTTTAGGTTAAGCCTCTATTTTTGAGAACTCTTTATAGTAATCACAACTAGTTCAGGTGGATTAAACACTCTTGGAAGAGAATTTATGGAAAGCCCTCGACTCACTACCATTTTTGTAGTGCTATTCAATTTATATAAACCACCTGCATATTTTGGGAAAAATCCTTGATCAGGTGCAGCAAAACCATTTAATAATAGAGGAATTCTAACTTGTCCACCATGAGCATGTCCTGATAAAACTAAATCATAATCACATTTTGAATAAACATCTGATATTTCTGGGCGATGAGAAAGCAGAATTCTAAAACCTTTATAATCTATCTTTGAGTATTTTTTCTCTAAATTTTGAATCCTCTTATCTATTGGCAGATAATCTTCATATATATAATTTAAATAAGGGTCATTTACACCACTAAATGAAATTTTATTTCCATCTACATCAAGCAAAACAAATTCATCATTTAAGTATGTTATACCAAATGATTCAAGCCTTTTAATTCTCTTTTCAAAATCCTGTGACATATATTCATGATTTCCAGTGCAATAATAAATTGGTGCAATATCTTTTATCTTTTCAAGAAGATATTCTGAATTTATAACTGGCAAAATATCATCTATAATATCTCCAGTTAAAAGTATAAAATCGGGTTTTTCCATTTTGATTTTTTCTACTAAAGTATCATCAGGATAGATAGTACTATGAGTATCAGAGAGTTGAATAATTTTTATTTCTCTGTTTGGATTATCTAATTTATCTGTGGCGATAGTATAATAAGCTGTATGTATTTTATCATCAAATGCAGGATAAAGGAATGCAAAAAGCATAATGGTTAAGATAATAGGAAATAACAAATCTTTAAGCTTTTTATCTGAAATTAGAATATAATCAAATAAACATGTTGACAATATTGCTATTATATAAACATAAAATGAACTTATTGAAAAGAAATACTGTTGTGGAAACATATCATATGCTAAATAAGCATAACAAATCAATAAAGTAAGTATAAACAAAATTATAAAACTGATAAGCCCTATAATCCAGGAAGGAAGTATGGTTAAGAAAAATCCAAGAAAATGAAAAACTGTTAAAGCTAAAAATAAATCAAACATAAAGCGTTGATTTAAGGCTATGGATATAATGACAAAGATAATAGAACAAATTTCAAAAATTAAATATAGTTTTCTTGTTTTATTCATAAATCGGCTCCAGCTTATTACATTTGTTTCCTATATATGTGATTATGATAACAGAAAATATTAGGCATGGGAAGTATTTTTGTACTATTATATATATTTTTGAGAAAATATGCCCATATTTTAATGGTTATAAAATATTATGATATAATTGATAAATCGATATGAAAGGGGAATGACTATGAATAATATCGTTGAAGAATTTAATGAAGGGATTATAATAAAAAATGTTGATAGTTTTGAATTAAAACATGTATTTGAATGTGGACAGTGTTTTAGATGGAACTTACAAGAAAATGGCAATTACATAGGAATTGCTAAAGGAAAGCTACTTGAAATTGAAAAGAAGGGTGATGATCTGATCCTATACAATACAAGCAAACGAGATTTTGATGATATTTGGTATGATTATTTTGATTTAAATAAAGATTACTCTAAAATAAAGAAAAAACTATCAGATGAAGATGAAATTTTAAAAAAAGCAATACCCTTTGGAAATGGCATAAGAATTTTAAATCAAGAACCATTTGAAATAATCATTTCATTTATAATATCAGCAAATAATAGGATACCTATGATTAAAAAATGTATTGATAATATTTGTAAAAAGTTTGGCGATACTATTGAATATAAAGAGAAGATATATTATACTTTTCCAACTTATAAAAGATTAAAAGATATTACAGAAGAAGAATTTAGAGATTGTAGCGCAGGATTTAGAGCAAAATATATAAAAGACACTGTTTATAAAATCTATAGTAAAGAATTTGATATTGATGAAGCTATAAGATTAAAAGATGATGATTGTCATAAAAAACTACAGGAATTATCTGGTGTTGGAGCAAAAGTAGCAGATTGTATAATGTTGTTTTCAATGAAAAAACATTCAGCATTTCCAGTTGATGTCTGGGTAAAGAGAGCTATGAATGTATTTTATAATGCACCTGAAAATATGTCCTTAAATAAAATAAGAAGTTTTGGTCAAGAAAAATTTGGTGAGAATTCAGGAATTGCTCAACAATACTTATTTTATTATGCAAGAGAAAACAAAATAAATTTATAAAACATTGAGTATAAAAATGGTTTTATGAACATAATTATTATGAACTACATTATAATTGAAAGAATTAAAGAAAATAAGAGCTATAACCAAATAACAGCCAATAATTAATCTAAAACCAAATTATTTAAACATTATTATCAATTAATACATTTGAATTTAATGCTTTATTAAATTAATATAATATTGTATTGTATTAGCACTCATTAATATTGAGTGCTAATAATGAATGTGTATTTAAAAAATTTAAATAAATATTTTTAAAGGAGGATTATTTTATGAAAATAAGACCACTAGGTGACAGAGTAGTTTTAAAAAGAATAAGCGCAGAAGAAACCACAAAGAGTGGAATAGTTCTTACAGGAAATGCAAAGGAAAAACCTCAAGAAGCAGAAGTAGTTGCAGTTGGACCAGGATATGTAGATGGAAAAGAAATAAAGATGGAAGTTAAGGTTGGAGACATCGTGATGTTTTCAAAATATGGCGGAAGCGAAGTAAAGGTTGATGGTGAAGAATACATAATAGCTAAGCAAGATGATATACTTGCAGTTTTAGAGAAATAATTTTAAGGAGGCTTAAAAGATAATGGCTAAAAGTATTATATTTGGAGAAGAAGCTAGGAGAAGCATGCAAAAAGGTGTGGATACACTAGCTAACACAGTAAAAATAACATTAGGACCTAAGGGAAGAAATGTTATTTTAGATAAAAAATTTGGGTCACCGCTCATTACAAATGATGGTGTTACAATTGCACGTGAAATAGAGTTAGAAGATAAATATGAAAATATGGGAGCTCAGCTTGTAAAAGAAGTAGCTACTAAGACAAATGATGTTGCAGGTGATGGTACGACAACAGCTACATTGCTTGCTCAAGCAATTATAAGAGAAGGTCTTAAAAATGTAACAGGTGGAGCAAATCCAATGTTCATAAGAAATGGAATAAAACTAGCTGTAGATACAGCAGTAGAAACTATTAAATCAAATTCTAAAAAAATCGATGGAAAAAAAGATATAGCAAGGGTTGCAGCAATTTCAGCATCAGATGAGGAAATTGGAGTGCTCATATCAGATGCTATGGAAAAAGTAGGTAACGAAGGAGTTATCACAGTTGAAGAGTCAAAGACTATGGGAACTGAACTTGATTTGGTTGAAGGAATGCAATTTGACAGAGGATATGTAAGTGCATATATGGTAACAGATACAGAAAAGATGGAAGCAGTTTTAGATGATCCTTTAATATTAATAACAGATAAAAAGATTTCCTCAATTCAAGAGATCCTCCCAATACTTGAGCAAATAGTTCAACAAGGCAAAAAATTGTTGATTATCGCAGAAGATGTTGAGGGAGATGCTTTAGCAAACCTACTTTTAAACAAAATAAGAGGAGTATTCACTTGTGTTGCAGTTAAAGCACCAGGTTTTGGAGATAGAAGAAAAGAGATGCTTCAAGATATTGCTATCTTAACAGGAGGAGAAGTGATATCTGAAGAATTAGGAAGAGATCTTAAAGAAGTTAAACTTGATATGTTAGGAAGAGCTTCTAGTGTTAAAATAACAAAAGAAAATACTACAATAGTTAATGGTTCAGGAGAAAAATCAGAAATTAATGCAAGAGTTTCTCAAATAAAAGCTCAAATAGTTGAAACTACTTCAGATTTTGATAGAGAAAAATTGCAAGAAAGACTAGCAAAGCTTGCAGGTGGTGTTGCGGTTATTAAAGTTGGTGCTGCAACAGAAACTGAATTAAAAGAGAAAAAATTAAGAATGGAAGATGCTCTTGCTGCTACAAAAGCTGCTGTAGAAGAGGGGATAGTTCCAGGAGGCGGTACTGTTTATATTTCAGCTATAGATGAAGTTAATAAACTAAAATCAGATAATTTTGATATTCAAGTTGGAATAAATATAGTTAAAAAAGCTTTAGAGGAACCTGCTAAGCAAATAGCATTAAATGCAGGAGAAGAAGGCGCAGTTGTAATAGAAGAAATTAAGAAAAGTAAGAAAGGAATTGGCTATGATGCTATAACAGGAAAATATGTTGATATGTTAGAAGCTGGAATAGTTGATCCTACTAAAGTTACAAGATATGCACTTCAAAATGCTGCATCCATTGCTGCAACATTCTTAACTACTGAGGTTGCAGTGAGTGAAATACCTGAAAAGAATCCACCAGCTCCAATGGGTGCTCCAGGAATGGATGGAATGTACTAAAAAATTAAGCAAGGTTTTAGCCTTGCTTTTTTTATAAATGTAAAAAATAAAAGTTCATAATATGATACCAGTAAAAGCTGGTGGTCATAACTATTTTAATGAATTAAGTGAAAAAAAGGTTATATCATAAGATATAGAAGTTAAGGAATTACCTTTATATACATTACTAATGGTAACCCTATAAGTTTGTCCAGGAGAATAAGATATATTTTGAGGTCTAAATATTATACAAAATGGAATAGCATAGTTTTCTTTATTGATATTAAAATAACCAGAGCTTCCTCCATAACTAAATACCCATTTTGCTCCATCATTTATTCTCTGAAGAGTGACATAAATGCTATTTGTGTAATTTGCATTGTATATTGAAGGATTTAGGGATACTGACCATGGGTCGTCATATGTCATATATTCAACAGGGAAGTATTTTCCATTTGGCCATGATATTCTGCTGTAGCTAAAAGAATCTCTTCTTGATTCATCAAAAGCATACATAGCAAAATAATCTCCACCTGTTACAGAATAGGCTTCTCCAAGACCAGTATATTTCATCTTAGGATTTAATATCCATCTTCTATGACCAACATCTGGTATATTATATGACTCATCATCTTGTAACATTGCAATTACTGCATTAGTAGGTGATATATTTACGCTTGAATAATTTAAATTTGATTTTGAAGCGCCTTCATATGCTGCTCTGTACTGGGATGAACTCATTGAGCTTGGCTTATATGGTGCATGTGAAAGGACATTGTTTTTTGCATTTGCAGAAGCTGCCCAATAAGCTAAACTATTATACTCAGTGCTGGTCTTAACGTCGTTCGGAACTCCTGAAAGGTACCTTATAAAATTTATAGTACCAAGTGCATCCATTGATGAGCCACCATAATCTCTATAGGTAGTAATGATGGAGTTTATGCTATGCGAAGTATTGTCGGCATATGTGATTTTAATAAAACCACTACTTGCTAGTAATATTATAGTTAGTAGAATTAATGAAACTATTTTTCTCACTAGTACCTCCTTAAAATTAATCTAGTATTTAAGTATTATATTAGTTAAATTAAATTTTATTGTCAATTTAAAAAGCACTACAGTTTTGTATAAATTAGAAGTTTTTTCTACACTTGTAATATACTACATTAATTTAACAGGTTAAAAATTGAAATAATAGAAAATAATATGAAATAATATAATAAAATTTATAAATAAAGTAAATTTTAACTTAATAAATACATTAAATTTATATCACAAAAAAAATAATTTTCAATTTTAATAATTATATAATTTAAATTATATGATTTTAAAAAAATTCAAATTTAAACTTACTGGAAAAATATAGAAATAATCAGATGCTTTATTCATGCTTTTAAAAGATTGCTAGTAAGATATATAAAAAGACTTAGTTTGAAAAAGCTTTTATTCAAACAAGTCTTCTATATAAAAGATTATTTTATCTTTTCATCAATGGATTGAATCTCATCAATGGAAGAATTTATGTACTGAACACCTTTATTAAAATCATCTATGCTTTTTGTTTGACAGCTCAATTTAAGTTGGTCAAGCCCTGTATTTAGATTTCTTAATATATTAGTATAACTTTTTTTAAGCTCTGCTTTATCGTCAGGAAAAGTGATATCAGATTTTTCTTTTACAGAAGATGTGATATCATTTATTTTAACTTTAAATTCTAAAATCCACCCATTATCATCTAGATTTGATGATTTCATAAAAGATTGGAGATCTTCAATATTTGATATGATATTTTGTAGGGAGTTATTTAATTTATCTAGATATTCTATATCATAATTATTTGTTGTATCTTTTGTGGTACAAGATAAAGGTAAGAAAATAAAAATTAGAATTGAAATGAATATATTGAATTTTTTCAAAATTTTTCCTCCTATGTTTTGTTTTACGTTATCTTTTTTGTTATAGAATTATAAAAATATATTGATATAAAAATCAATAAACTAAAAATAATAGTAGAAAATACAGTGCCTAAAATTCCTAATGTGCCACCATTGAAAATAGTATGTTCAATTATAATATGTCCTCTTAAGTTATATTGATCTTTAAAGGATAAAATAGGATAACCACTAATTAATGTACCAACTAAGTTAAATGCTATTAAATGGTAGATATTATAATCAAAGCTATAAGTAATAGATGTTAAAATTCTATAGAATATAGAAACAAATAAAAAATTAATTATAAGCAAAAAATTAACTCCCCAAAGGGTTACGACAAATAATATTGAACTTAGTATTAAGATTGCATTTAAAAATATATATCTTAATATTTTATCATTGATTGATGTTAATTTATTCCAAAAATATATTGGGATAAATCCCCTAAATAGATATTCATGAATAAAAGCAAAAGCTATTATATTAGCAAATGACATTAAAAATAATCTAAAGGTATTATTTGTGTTAATTTTTTCAACTATATTTATGTCTCCTGCTATAGAAATCAAAATGCAAATTATGAGAGAGGAAACTACACCTAAAACAAAAGCTATTATTAAATTAGTAATATTTGATTTAATATATTGAAAAGATGAAAGTAATTTAGTTGTACTTGATATATTTTTTTTCTTAAATAAAGCTAAGACAAATGCAAATGCTACTAAAAATGTTAAAAAATAAAATAAATTTATATAGAAATATATATCAACATAACTGCTTATAATTTTTATGAATTCATCTAACAATATCTTATAATTATCTATAATTGATTGAGGAGATTCAATAATAGGTCTTATTATAGCATCATTTAATTTAGTAATAATTTCATTTAAATTGCCTGTATTTTTATACAATGAAAAACCAATTAAAGCTATTATATTAAATAAAGCAATAAATTTTCCTATAAATATTGTTATAATTGGACTAAAAAATACCAGCAAAAAATTAGTATTATAATGTTGTTCATTGTTTGATTTTTCTAAAAAATTAATTTCATTGAAAATTATATTACTAGATTTTAATTTTTCATGTGAATCATTAATAATATTTGCCATAAATGCCTCCATAAAGGTTTTTTTGTTATTATAACACAAATGTTGTGTTTATAACAGATGCTTATAAAACGTTTATTTGTTAATTGTATAATGTTATAATTTAAAATACTGGAGGAAAATAATAAATATGATAAATTATAAAAAATATAATTTAAACAATGGATTTAAATTAATAAGTATACATAGACCTTCAAGTCTTATAAGTTTAAATTATTGCACAAAAATTGGGACTATCTTTGAAAGCAAAGAAAATAAAGGCATATGTCATTTTGTTGAACATATGTTATTCAAAGGAACAAAAAAATATACCAATGAAGAGATAAATTTTTATCTTGAAAGCTTAGGTGGAAATTATAATGCATATACAGACTTAAATTCTACAGTAGTTACTATAACTGCTTTAATAGAAGAATTTGAAAATTCCTTAAATATTTTAAGTGAAATTATTTTAAATTCATCCTTTCCTTGTGAGGAATTTGAAAAGGAAAGGGATGTGATATTAAATGAGATAAGAAGTATAAGCGATGATATTGAAGAATTTAGTTACTTAAAATTGATGGAAAAAGCATTTTCGGACCCTTCTTTAAAATACGATATATTAGGATTAAAAGAAAATATTAAAAATTTTAAACGTGAAGATGTATACAATTTTTATAGAAGGTACTATATACCAAATAATTCTCACATGGTTATAGTATCTAGTTTAAACCATGATGATGTTTTTTATGCTGTTCAGAAAAAGTTTGGAACTTGGAAGTATAGCGATTTAAATATGCCTATTTTTAATTTTGAAAAAAATAAAAGAGGTATTTTTGTTGAGAATAAAAAATTATTTGAACAGGCAACGCTTAGCTATGTGTTTTCATTAAATGATATATCAAAAAAGGAAGAATTAGCTCTTAGGATGGTAATACATAAATTAGGTGGTAGTTTTACATCTGATCTCGTTAAAGAGTTAAGAGAAAAAAGAGGATTAGTATATGATGTTTATGCTGAATATCAGAGCAATAAACAGGTAAAGATGGCATTTATATATGCTTCTCTTTCAAAAGAAAAAATATATGAAGCAAAGCTTATAATCGATGAATGTATAGAAAATGTATTAAATAATTATAATCATTTAAATCAAGATGATCTTAAAATAATAAATAAGATACTAAAAACATCTATGATTTCAAGTATAGAAGATGTTGAAAGCCTTTGTGGACTTATAAATCAGGAAGTATTAGAAGAGAGCGAAATAGGCTCTTTTATTCAGGATATTGAGGATATAAAAGATATTGATTCAGAATTTGTTACAGATGTAGCCAAAAAATATTTAAAAGGGGCTACAGTTCAGATATTAATATGAGTGAAGATATAAAAAAGATTAAAATCGTAGAAAAATATAACAACAAACAATATTTGGTTGAATTTGAATCAAATGAAAAAATTTTTTTAGATTATGAAACCATATTTTTAAATAATATAAGACCTGGGAATGAACTTAGTTTAAGTGACATTGAAAACATATTAAAGGATGATGATTATATAAGATGCAAGAGATATGCTTTTAATTTAGTGAGTAAATTCTCTAAAACAAAAAAGGAAATTCAGGATAAATTAGCCTCAAAAGGATATGATAGCTTTAATATTAAAAAGGTCATAGATTTACTCATCGAATATGATTTAATAAATGACAATAAGTATGCTGCATCTTATATAAAATCTAAATTATTAAAGGAAAGCAAAAATAAAATATCCTATGAACTTTCACTTAAAGGAATTTCTAAGGATATTATTGAAAGTATATTCTATGATTTACAAACAGAAGATGAGACAATTTTAGAAGATTCCCTTATGAAAATAGCTGAAAAAAAATACAAAGAATTACTATCTAAAGAGAGAGATGATTTCAAAATCAGGGAAAAACTTTATTCTTTTTTATTAAGAAAGGGTTTTAAATGGGATGAAATTAAATCTTGTTTAGATTTACTCTTAAAGGAGGAATTTAGCTAAAAAGCAAATATGGTAAAGAGGGCATACCTCTTTACATAGCTTTTTTTACTTTTTTTAGTATTGAATTTATTGCTTTTTCGCATTCTATATCTGTATTATCTAGTGACCATGAATAATTAAAATATATGAGAGCTTTTTTATAGTCTTTTATCATGTTGAAACAATAGCCTAAGTTGAATAGGTATTTTGCATCGATTCTGTGTTTAATTGCTTCTTTTAAATGAACTATAGCTTCATCAAATTCGTTTAATTTTATATGACAAACTGCTGCATTGTATAATGAGCAAGCTAAATTTTCTCCTTTTTCTATGGATCTCTTATAAAGTGCAATTGCTTTTCTATAATCTTTTATATTATACATTTCATTAGCTTGACGAAAATATTTCATAATGATGTCCTCCTACTTGATATGCTGTTAAAAATATAGCCTTTTTTATAAAATATTATTCACTTTTTGCTTTGTATTTTTATTTTTATTTGCTTGTCTTTAGTTCATATTATGGTTTATAACCTTACAAGGTTAATGATAAAACACAAATTTTATTTAAAAAAAGTTAATCTCTTTAAATAAGCTATTATTAAAGAATTTATATAAATTTCTTAAGATAATTTAAGAATTATATTATAAAAAAAATATATATGTTAAAATCATTTAAAAGGAGGGAAAAGGTTGAAAAGTATATTTAAAGTATTTTATTTATTTATAATCATTAATTTATTTTTTTTAATTAAAGCTTATGGCCTGAATTCAACTTCTGCAAATGAGCAAAATATTTTAACAGCATACGTAAAATTTGGTGTAGCAGGGAAAGTAAAACTTAATAGATATACACCAGTAATGTTTACACTAGTAAATAATACAGATAATGATGTTAATGGAGTATTTACATTTAATATAAATAAATTACAGACATATGATTCCTACAAAAAAAATATAAGCATTCCGAAAAAAGGAGCCTCAAGTTTTACAAGCCTTATAAAGCTTAGCAGTGATGCAAGAAATATTGAATATTTTCTTGAAGGTGAAAACAAAAAAAAGTCTATAGAATTAAATTATAATGATATTTATACCAATACTCAATCTTTTCTTGTAGGTGTTTTAACAGACAATTTCGACAATATTTCATATATAAATAATTATTTCCAAGAAATTAATTCAAATAATAGTATTAACTATAAATTAAAGATAAATTCAAACACTAATATAAGAGGAAAAATTTCAAAAATTGAACTTTCAGATTTACCCGAAGAAAAAAATTATCTAAGTGTATTTGATGCTATTATCATAAATGATTTTAATACTTCAAAAATAAATGAAAATCAATATATAGCTTTAAAAGCATGGGTAGAAGACGGGGGAGCGCTTATAATTGGTGGAGGAAAGAATAATGTAAATACCTTGAAGTTATTTTCAGATAATTACATAAGGGGTAATATCATTAACTCCTATACAAAGGATATAGATATTTCATATTCTAACTTTTTTAATAAAAATAGTTTTAAAAATTCTATTATTTCACAATTAGATATCAGTAAAATGGATATTGAGGATTCTGAGGAGCTCATTAAAATATCAGATGATGTTTTAGCTCATAAGGTTTTAAAGGGTAAAGGTGCTGTTATAATAGCTGCTTTTGATTTTGCTTCAATAAAAGATAGAAATGATGCTACATTATTTATAAATGGATTTATGGAAAAGGCTTGTGCTGAGCCTGCATCTAAATATTTTCAAAATAGCCCTGATATGCAAAATATATACCATATATCTTCATTCCCTGAAATTTCGCTGCCTAAAGTGAGAAATATCAGTATTTTATATTATATATATGCCATTATTTTAATACCTGTGTGCTATTTAGTACTTAAAAAATTAGATAAAAGACAGCTTATGTGGGTTGTAATACCTGCCTTAGCGTGTATTATAACGATATATATTTTTGTATATAGCTTAGGTAATAGAATAAGTGATTACAATATAACATTGGTAAATATTTTTAGAAAAAGTGATAATAGCTACATTAGCAATTTAGGCTTTGGATCTATATTAAATGCTAAAAAAGGAAGCTATACAATTTCTACCTCAGATGATGTAAATATAGTAGATATAATAGATGAGGATTACTATAACTATTCAATGTACTCTGCTCAAAATGCAACTCAAGAGAAAAAGCTTGCATTAAATTTAGTCAATTATATAGATAGTAAATCAATAACTGTAAATAATGCTACTTCATTTTCTGCAAAGAATTTTAATTATTCTAATAATATCAATATTGGAGGAAATATATCTGTTGAAGCTTTTTCTAACATGGGAAAGATAAATGGAACTGTTACAAATAACACGGATATTGATTTAGAAGATGTGGTTTTACTTTATGATAATTATGCCTATAGGATTATAGATCTAAAAAAAGGTGAGACAAAGGATATTGGAGGAGCTGTTGTCATCACTGATCAATATAATGGTTTTAACAATCTATATGGAATTAATCAACAAAATTTAGGTATGCATAAAAATGAGGAAGAATCTCAAGAAGAGAGCAAAATGCTTCAAAAGATAGAAATTATGATACAAGGTTTAAACACAGGTATGCTATCTAAAAGCTTAGATTTAAATACCATAACCGTTTTAGCTTGGAACAGAGATATATTAACTAAAGATTATAAGATAAATGGTAAAAATCCATTTCTCATTGAGAAAAATTTGATAATTGATACTGCAAAGTTTAAATTTCAAGGAGATAATATTGTCATACCAGAATCTTACGTAAAAATATCTGTTAGTGGTATAAATGGTAATATTTCTATGGACGATGTATCTCTATTATGGTATGGATCTCAAGGTTCTTTTGATTTAGAGTATAGTTTAGGAGAAAATATCGATATTAATAAAGTTGAAATAGATAAATCTATAAACATAAACAACATGAACAAAGTAGACAAGGATGGAGTAAATTTTTATGTTTATTCAAAGGAGTCAGGTAATTATGATCTATTGCTTTCAGAAGATAATACCTATTTAGAAGGTGATGAGTTGAAAAAATACATACTAGAAGGCAACATAATTAAGATTAGAGCAGAAGTCACTACATTATCAGAAAGCTCAGGTAGTTTGCCAAAGATGGCTGCAGAAGGGAAGGATAAAAATGCTGGAAATTAAAGATTTGGTTAAGCATTATAAAAAATTTATTGCAGTTGATGGTTTAAATTTAACTATTTTAAAAGGTGAAATATTTGGATTTGTGGGACCAAATGGAGCAGGAAAGACCACTACTATAAGGATGATATGTGGGCTTTTACGGCCCACTTGTGGAATTATAGAATTAGAGGGTGAAGATATAACCAAAGATAGTACAAAAGCAAAAGAAAAAATAGGATTTATGCCTGATTTTTTTGGTGTATATGATAACCTTAAAGTTTGTGAGTATTTAGAATTTTATTCATCAATATATGGAATAGTAGGGAAGGATTTTAATAAAAAGTGTGATGATCTATTAGAACTTGTTGATCTTAAAAATAAAAAAAATGATTATGTAGATCATCTATCAAGAGGTATGAAACAAAGGCTCTGCCTTGCAAGAAGCTTAGTACACGATCCAAAGCTTTTGGTTCTTGATGAGCCTGCATCAGGCATGGATCCAAGAGCAAGGTATGATATGAAGGAGATCTTAAAAAACTTAAAGGATTTAGGGAAAACCATAATAATAAGCTCTCACATATTGACCGAGCTTTCTCAGGTTTGTACAGATATAGGGATAATAAATAAAGGAAAGATAGTTACAAAAGGGAAAGTACAAGATATGATAAAAAACATGGGAATATCTAGAGAGGTTAAGTTAAAGGTCTTATCTAAATATGAAGAAACAGAAAAAATATTAAAAGAGATGCCAAATATAAGCAATGTATATTTTAATGATGATTTATTTACTTTTGATTTTAATGGAAATGATGAAGAATTGGCAGTTTTAAATGAGGTTTTGATTCATTCAAAAATTCCTCTTTTAACAGTAGCCCAAGGGGAGAGAAACCTTGAAGAGTTATTTATGCAAATTACGGAAAATAAGGAGGCTGTGTGATGAGGAATCCAATCTTAAAAAAAGAGATGAAAGTCACCATGAGAAGCTTTAAAACAGTGATTTTAATATCTTCTTATATACTCATTGTTCAACTTTTAATGCTTAATTTATCAGGCATGCAATATGGTATTTATGATGTGAAGCAGATGTCTTCTAGAATGCTTTTATCCTTTAGAACGATAGTATTTATACAATATATTATGATTGCACTAATTGAACCAACAATAGCAGCAAATTCTATAAGTTCAGAGAGAGAAAAACAAACCCTTGATATACTATTAAGTACTAAATTATCAAAGATATCCATTGTGCTTGGAAAGTTATTTTCAAGTCTTAGTTTTATTTTATTTTTAATAATATGCTCTGTGCCTCTGTTTGCTTATGTTTTATTCTTTGGAGGAGTTACTGGATTTGATATTTTGATGATAATATTTTACTATATATGTTCAATTATATTCATTGGAAGCTTATCAGTATTTTTTTCTACCTTATTTAAAAAGAGCATTACTGCAATAGTTTTAACATATTGTGTTGAGATATTTCTAACTTTAGGGTTATATATTCTCTCTGCTGTTTATTATCAATCGATTAGATCTTATTCTTATTCTTTTACAGGTACGGAATCAAAATTCATATTAGATTACATAAATCCTATCAATGGATTATCATCAATAATGGGTTTAGGGGATGGGTTTAGTTCATTGTTTTATGGCAGAGCTGTTCAAGGTCAGTCAATTGATTTAACCTGGGTTTTTTGTTTAATATTCTATTCTCTAGCTGCAGTAGGTTTAATATTTCTTGCATCAAGGTTGTTAAATCCTTTAAAGAAAGCAAGAGATAAATAAGAAGGGGATTAAATTTATGGATAAAGATATTTTAATATTCATAAAAAAGTTTAAAAATAGAAAATGGCTCATTAATATTATAGAATTCTTTATTAAAGGATTTATGATTTCTTCTATCTTTCCTTTGATTGTTGCACTTATTTCGTTATTCATACCTATTGTTGACGATATTAAATTTCAACTTATATTTTTAATATTTGGAATATTCATCAGCATAATTTTAGGTTTTATAAATAGACCCACAACAAAAGCTATAGCCTCTTTAATCGATAAAAATGCAAATTTAAAGGAAAGAACTCAAACCTATGTGGAATTTATAGGTAAAGAAGATGGAATATATGAGCTTCAAAGAGAAGATACTTTAAATGAGTTAAAGAAAGTAGATATAAAAAAGAGTTTTCCAATAAGAGTGAATTATAAATATTTAATCATATCAGCTGTTTGTTTAATTCTTATCATAGGTGTCAATTTTATACCAACTGTTTCAAAAATTAAAGCGAAAGAAATTGAAGCATTAAAAATACAAAAAAAGAAAGAGGAGGAAAAGGTATTAAAGATTGAACAAGATAAAGACACAAATTTAAAGGAAGAAATAGAGCAATTTAAAGAAGAAGTAGAAAGCGCTAAAACTATGGAAGAATTAAAAAAGGTCAGCGAAAGGTTTGATAGAAAATTAGAGAAAAAAGATGATGAAAAGTTAATAGATGAATATTTAAAAGTTTTAGAAGAACTATCTAAAAGCGATGTAAAAACTCTTGAAAAGCTTGCTGAAGCTATGAAAGATATGAAGATAGATGAAGAAAAATTAGATGAGTTTAAAGATATGCTCAAAAATTTATCTAAAGAAGATTTAAAGAAACTGTCAGAAGCAGTTAAAAGTATTGCGGAAAAATTATCAAAAAGCGATTTGAAGGATGCTATGAATTCATTATCAGAAGATGCTTTAGATAATGAAGTTTCCAGTAGTTTTTCAAGTAGCATGGATAAGTTAAATTCTTCAATTTCAAAAGCTCAAAAAAACTTAAATAAAAATAATAGCAATAATACCAGTACTGCTAATAATAACAATAATTCACAAAACAATAATCAAGGAAATAGTAATAGTCAAGGACAAAATCAAGGCCAAGGCAGTAGTCAAAATCAGGGTCAAGGGCAAGGACAGGGTCAAGGCAGCGGTCAAACTACAGGACAGAACCAGGGTCTTGGAAGGGGAAGAGGTCATGTGGATTTAGCTGAAGAAGAAAAATTGTTTATACCATCTGGTACTTTGGCAAATGATGAAGAATTAAAAGGGCAAAAAAATGATGAAGGAGAAAAACAGATTATAAAAACGGAAAATTCACAAATGCAAAAAGGTGAATATCAAAATTATAAAAAAGCTGTAGGTGAATATGAAATAACTTCTATGGATAGAATCGATAGAATAGAGGTACCAAGCAATATGAAAGAGATAATAAAACAGTATTTTAATAGCTTAAACCAGGAGGATTAAATGGAAATTGGTGATATAGTAAAAAAAGCAGTAAGATGTGAAAAAGAGATAGGAAAGAGGATAATAGGTCAAAAAGAGGTCATAAGGATGGTTTTAATTGCAATATTGTCAGGAGGGAATGTTCTTTTAGAGGGAGTTCCTGGAGTTGGAAAAACTGAACTTGTAAAGACGCTGTCGAAGGTTTTAAATTTAAAATTTTCAAGGATTCAGTTTACTCCAGATCTTATGCCAGCTGATGTAATAGGGACAAATATGGTAATAAAAGATGATGAAGGTAAGAATGCCTTTTCATTTGAAAGAGGACCTATTTTTGCAAACCTTGTTCTCGCAGATGAAATAAACAGGGCAACGCCTAAAACTCAATCTGCACTCCTTGAAGCTATGCAAGAAGGCACTGTTACCTCAGGGAAGGTTACACATCCTCTGCCTGAACCATTTATGGTACTTGCTACAGAAAATCCTATTGAGATGGAAGGGACATATCCTCTCCCTGAAGCCCAGCTCGATAGATTTTTATTTAAATTAAATGTTAAGTTTCCATCCTTTGAAGAGTTAAAAAATATAATAGATGTTACTACCACAAATAGAGAAAATGAGTTAAACAGCATTTTAAATGATGAAGAGATACTAAGCATGAGAAAAATATTAAAGGATGTGCCTATTGCTGAAACTGTTAAAGAATATGCTCTTAAGACAATAGTAGCAACACATCCTGACAGTGAGCATTGTCCTCAAAATTTAAGGAAGTACATAAGCTTTGGATCAAGCCCAAGAGGAGCCCAAGGATTAATCAATGCATCTAAAATAAATGCAGTCCTAGAAGAAAGGTATAATGTATCTTTTGAAGATATAAAATTTATAGCATATTCAGTGCTAAGGCACAGGATAATATTATCCTTTGAAGCTATCTCAGATGGCGTAACTGTGGAAGATATAATAAAAGAAATTTTAGCTTCGGTTAAAATATAAGAGGTATTTTATGGATATTTCTAATGAAATATTTGACAAAAGATTTTATGAGAGCCTTCAAAATATTAAATTAAACCTTTCTCATAGGATCACATCAGGAGTTTCTGGAGGAAGAAAATCTAAATTAAAGGGATCATCTATAGAGTTTTCAGATTTTAGAGAATATTCATTAGGGGATGATTTTAGGAGAATAGATTGGAATGCTTACGGAAGATTTGATAAATTATTTGTTAAATTATTTATGGAAGAGAGGGAAGTTTTAACGAATATCTTTATAGATTGTAGCAAATCTATGGATTTTGGAGAGAATAAAAAATCTGATTTAGCACTTAAAATTGCGGCAATTTTAAGCTATATTTCCCTTAACAATCAAGACCAGGTTAAGTTACATTTTATAAATGATAAAGAGATAATAACAGCACCTAATATAAGAGGAAAGATGGACTTTAGCAAGGTGCTTTTTTATCTATCTAAATTGAAGTTTAGCGGGATTTGTAATTTAGATTTAATTATGAAAAATAGGTTTACTTCTAAAGGGTTTGCAGTTGTGATTTCAGATTTTTTATCTAATTATAATGTGGAAGGGATAATAAAATATTTAGTATATAAAAAGCAGCAGTTTTTATTTTTAAATATTTTATGTGAGGAAGAATTAAGACCTGATCTATTTGGAGAAATTAGATTAATTGATTCTGAAAATTTAGCTACAAAGGATGTTTCTATAAGCCCAAGTTCTATAAAGGAGTATTTAAAAGCTTTAGATAAATTTATGAGCACAATTAAAGAGATGTGCAAAAAATATGGAGGTTCTTATGAATTGATATCTACTTCTAATAGTTTAGATTCAATAATATTTGATAAACTTTTCAAAACCTCCATTACTATGAGAGGTTAGGTGGTTTTTATGATATTTAAAAATATATGGCCACTTTTGTTTTTAATATTTATACCTTTAATAATCCTGCTCTATATTTTAAAGAAAAAAGGCGATAATGTCACAGTAAGCAGCACCTATCTTTGGGATATAGTCAGCAAGAATATAAGGGTAAATACTCCTTTTGAGAAGTTTAAAAACAATTTACTCATGTATATTCAGATACTCTGTGTGATTATATTTATACTTGTACTTTTAAATCCTGGAATTAAGATGTTTGGAAAAAATTCAGGTGGTGATGTGGTGATAGTTTTAGATAATAGCGCAAGTATGAATATGAAATATGAGAATACAACGCGATTTGAAAGGTGCATTTTAGATATAGAAAAGCAGGTTAAAGCACTTTCTAATGATAGTAAAATCACTTTTATAAACGTAAATAATGAGATTGAAATAGTAAACAATGCTACAAAAGATAAAAATGCTGTGATAGATAGCTTAAAGAAAATTAAAAAAACATATTTTAAAGATAATATGAGTGGCGCTGTAGATATTGTAAAAAATTTCTTTAAAGATATGCCTTATAATGCATTCTTTTATACTGACAAAAATTTAGATTTAAAAGGGGTAAATGGAAAGATAATTTTGATGCATTCCTATGGTGAAAATTTAAGCATAGACAAGATTTTTACCACTAAACAAGATGATTTTACACGCGCTTCAGCCGTAGTTACAAACTGGGGAGAAAATAAGATTACTACAGATTTATCAATATATGATGGTGAGATTTTATTGGATTTTCAAACCATAACTTTAGAAGCTTATGAAACTAAGAACATAAGCTTTGAAGATCTAAAGGCAGATGGTGAATTTATAAGAGGAGAACTGAGCTTAAATGATTTAAACCTAGGAGATAATGTAGCATACTCTGTGATAAATAAAAGCCACAATTTAAAGATATTGATGGTTTCAAAAGGCAATATGTTTTTAGAGAAGGCTCTTTCTACAATTGAAAGCGCTGAAAATTATAAAGTTACTCCTGAAGATTATACCAATAATGAAGGGTATGATGTCTATATCTTCGATGGATTTACTCCAGAGATTATGCCAAAGAGAGGAAATGTATTTATGATTTCTGATAAAAATAGTGAGTTTTTTAGAGGAGATATAGAAAATATCAAGATGAATTTTAAAGATGTAGAGGTCACTAGATATGTAAATACCATTACATTTGGAATTTCAAAGAGTGCATTCTATGAATTGCCCCTTTGGGGAGAAGAATTCATATCATCAGATGATAAGATCATAGGATTTTATGGAGTAGATGAAGGATTAAGAAAGGTAGTTTTAGGCTTTGACTTTCACGATACAGACTTTCCTCTCATGGCTGAATTTCCTATCTTTATTCATAATATCATATATTACCTCTCAGAAGCTTCTTTAACTGTTAGCAATAACTTTGTCTGTGGAGACAATATTCCAATATTTCTAAATCCTTCAGGAGAAGATTTAAATATAGTTTTACCTGATAATAGTACAAAAATGATAGAAAATAAGTTTCCTGTTAAACCTTTTGAAGATACATATATGACTGGTATATATACTTTAACTCAGAAGAATCAAGATAGAATAGATGAGGCAAAAGTATCTGTTAACTATCCTACAGATTCTGAATCTAGCTTAAAGATCGATGAAATATCAAATGAAGGCACTATAAATAATAATTTTTATGGAGCTAGCTTTGAACAATTTGATTTATCACAATATATACTCTTAATTCTTCTTCTTTTAGTTTGTATAGAGTGGTTTGTATATATCAAAGGCTATTGAGGTGTTATTTATGATAAAATTTGTTAAGCCAATCTTTCTTATGCTTTTAGTACTCATTCCAATTTTTATATTTTTAAGCTATAGATTTAATGATGTGATAAAAAATAAAAAGTTTAAGGGACTTATTCTCTTAAGGAGCATAATAATATTTATTTTGGTACTCGCTCTTTCAAATCCTGTCTTAAACTTAAAGCTTAGAGAATCAAACACCATATTTCTTGTAGATCTTTCTGAGAGCAATATACAAAGTAAATCTTCTATGGAAACATTTATAAAAGATGCTTTAAAAGAAAAACCTAAAGGTGATAAAGCTGGTATTATGAGTTTTGGAAGCAAAAGCGTAGTTGAGCAATTTCCTAAAAAGGATATAGAATTTAATAAAATTTATAATATGCCAGAGTCAGATAGTACAAATGTAGAAGATGCACTTAAATATGTAATTTCACTTCTAGGGGAGGGCATTAGTTCAACCAGAGTGGTTATTTTAACTGATGAAGAAGAAAATAGAGGCTCAAGCTCAAATGTTGTGCCTGTATTTAAAAGTGAAAATACAGAGGTTAAAGTCTTTTCAATAAAAAATGAAAAAAAACAAGATGTATCAATTGAAGAAGTAGATGTACCAAGCAAAGCATCCATAGATCAGGAATTCAATATCACTGTAACTATAAAAAGCACTGTGGCAACAAGTGCTACTTTAAACCTTATGTTAAACGGAGAAAAGATAAAAGAATCTAATGTAAATATTGAAAAGGGAGAAAATAAATTTGTAATAAAAGATAAAATTCTATCTTCAGGGCTAAATAAATATCAAGTTTCTATAGATCCAGCTAATGATTCTCAAAAATTAAATAATGATTACTCATTCTTTGTAAATGGAATAGATAAGCCTAAGGTCCTTTTGGTTGAAGAGAGTATCGGTGAAGCAGATGAGATTTTAAAGATTTTAGAATCCATAAATGTAGAATGTGAGATAAAAAATGCATCAAGTGCACCTAGCACTTTAGAAGATATGAATAGATTTAGAGCTATATTTTTAGTAAACACTTCAAGAAAGAGCTTACCTGAGGGTTTTATGAATAATATTGAAACCTATGTTAAAGACTTAGGGAGAGGGTTTATTGCAATTGGAGGAGAAAACTCCTATGCTCTTGGAGAATATAGGGGAACTAAAGTGGAAGAAGTTTTGCCTGTCCTTATGGACCCAAATGGAAAGAAAGAAATACCTAAGGTATGCATGATGATAATAATAGATAGATCAGGAAGTATGAGCGAAAAGTTAGGGCTTTCTGCAAAATTAGATACTGCTAAAATGGCAGCTTTAGCTACTGTGGATTCGTTAAGAGATAGCGATGATGTAGGAGTTATATTCTTTGATGATTTACCTACAAAATTTATTGAAATTCAAAATGCATCGAATAAAGAGGAATTAAAGAAAAAGATATATGGGGTTTCCTTAGGAGGAGGCACTTCCATACTTCCTGCTCTTAATTTAGGCTATGAGGAAATTAAAAGAAGCGATGCTAAATATAAGCATATAATACTTTTAACGGATGGGCAGGCTGAAACCACAGGCTATGATGATGTTATAAACAAAATGAAGGGGGATAATATAACCCTTTCCACTGTAGCAGTGGGTCAAGGTTCAGATCAAAATTTATTATCTTCTTTAGCTAAGATGGGAGAAGGAAGATACTATTATGCAGATGCTAATACTGATATACCAAGGATCTTTGCAAAAGAGACTTTTATGGCTTATAAGGAATTCTTAAATAACAGAGCGTTTTTACCTGTTGTTTCCTCAAGTCATGAGATCTTATCAGGGATAGATTTAAATATGCCTATGATAAATGGTTATGTAGCAACTGGAGAGAAACCTAATTCTTCTGTTATATTAAGAAGTGATGAAGATGATCCATTGCTTTCTGCATGGCAGATTGGTCTTGGAAGGAGCGTTGCTTGGACTTCTGATTTAAATGGGAATTGGTCTAAAGATTTGTTAGGATGGAAAGATTTAAATAAGCTATTTAATAATATCATTGAGTGGACAATTGGTGATTTTGAAGAAGATGGCGCTGGATATATTAAGGTTCTAGATAATGTAGGTGAGGGAAAGCTTATATATTCATCTGAAGGGTTAAACAATAAGGAAATCGTAGGAAAGGTTATATATCCAAGCGGAAAGCAAGAAGAGAAGGTATTGTCTCAGAGTGATATAGATGAATTTAGCAATAATTTTGAGCTTTTAGAAAAAGGGATTTATTCAATTGTAGTTACAGAAAAAGAAGGGGATAATGTTGTAAATTCAAAAATAGGAGCATTTGCAAAACAATACTCTCCAGAATATAAGATAGGAGCTACAACAGATGAATTTGATAAATTTAAAAAACTATCTTCTGCAATTGATATATTTGAGCCAAAGGATGTATTTAATACAAAATTAAATTTAGTTTCATCTACTTATGATTTAACGTGGATGCTTGTAACCTGTGGGCTTCTACTGTTTATGCTGGATATAATAAATAGAAGGCTAGGAATAAAATTAACACCTGTAACAAATTTTCTTTTAAAATTTAAAAATAAAATCAACATAACCACAAATCCAATAAAAGATAAAGCAGAGAAAGTTAAAAGTTTAGAGAAGGCTAATCTTAGTAAGATTGAGGTTGAAAAATCAAAAAAGGAAAAAGAACCTGTTTTGGTTAAAGAAGAGGAAACAGTTGATACCTTAGATTCTCTTATGATGAAAAAGAGGAAAAGGGATAAGAAATAAAAAATTAATACAAAAGCTATAAGAAGGTAAGGAGAGATAGATTTTGAATAAGTTATTTAGCATTTTTACGATACTTTTGTTATTTATGACTATATCTAGCTGTGGTATGAGTTCAGAATCAGAATCATCTGAAAATACTGAAAATATTCAAAATAACACAATAGAAGCTCAAGATGAGGAAGAGACTAAAGGTGCACATGTAAAATTTTCATTCAAATATACAAAACAAACAGGACCTGGGAGCAATCAATTTGCAATTTGGATTGAAGATGAAATGGGAAATTATATTGAAACTGTTTATGCTACAAAATTTACAGCAAAAGGTGGATGGAAGATAAGAGATGCTTCCATTCCTACATGGGTAGAAAAGGCTAAGGATATTTTAAATAAAAAGGAAGAGGTTGATCTTATTACATCAGCAACTCCTAAACCTGGAGATGTGTCATATATATGGGATTGCACTGATAAAAGTGGAGAGCCTGTAGAGCCTGGGGTATATAAATTTTTTTTTGAAGCTAGCTTAAGAGGGTATGATAGAGTTGTGTATTCTGGTGATATTGAAATAGGAGGGGATAAACAAATTGCAGAAGTGAGTGAGGAGTTTTTTGGAAAAGATATTGCTGAGCGCAGCATGATTCAAGATGTTAAGGTAGAATATTTACACTAAAATTATCAAACAATACCGTAAAACTACTTGTTTAAACAATGTGGATATAAAGTATTTGTCTTCTTTGAAGACAATTTTAAACACAAGTTTGATTTGTTGTTGTATAATCAACTAATCCAGTCTAAACTGGCAACAAGCAAAAGTTGTAAAAACGATCATTGAAAAGTGAACAAAGTATAGGGTTTTAGGAGTCAAACATCTCCTAAGTAAAACTTTGTATGTAGTCCCGTTTAAGACTAAAAACTAAACTATATGGTTTGGTAATAGAGCCATAGCCTAAGCTACTATATGTACTGGCTTAGGAGGGGCAATGACATGCCCTAAGCTTTGGGGAACTACTCTTAACAGAAATGGACCTAGAGACTACCACCAAAGAATCCCATTGCTTTAGCT
>JAVBPQ010000051.1:0-10915 GCA_031549525.1 Clostridiaceae bacterium
CCTGCAACTGGTCCTGATTCAATCATATTTATAGGAGTTTTTTTAGCAAAGTTAAATGAAGCAGAACCGCCATTTGACTGCATGATATATTTTAAAGCAGATATCTTATTCTCTTCTAGCTTTTGCTCTAATTTATCAATATATTCTGCAGCTATAGGCATAACATAACCATTTAGAACTGTTGTAGTAGATCTTTCATACTCTCTCCATTCTCTTGTTATTTCAAAAGAACATGTAACGTAAATATCTCCCCAAAGTTCTCTTATATATTTTGCTACTTCTAATTCGTGAGAATTATTAGCATATGAATGCAAAAAACAGATGGCAATAGCTTTAACATCTTCTTTTTTTAAATATTCTACTGCTTTTTTTACATCTTCTTTGCAAACAGGTTCTACAACTTCTCCCTTATAATTCATCCTCTCAGAAACTTCACATCTTAAATATCTTTCTACAAACAAGCTTGGTTTTTTAAAATAAATATTAAATAAATCAGGTCTATTGCAGCGAGCAATTTCAATAACATCTCTAAAACCCTTTGTTGTAATAAGAGCTGTTTTAGCTCCTTTTCTCTCAGTCAATGCGTTAATAATAACTGTTGTCCCATGCACAAATGACTCTATTTCTTTAAAATCAACACTACTTTTTTTAAGAACATCAATAACTCCCTGTTCAAAATCTGCTGGAGTAGTATTCGATTTTTCAAAAACAATACTTCCATCTTTATTGATCGCAACTAAATCTGTAAATGTACCACCAATATCTGTTGAAACACGCATTAGGCTTCACCCTTCCTTCTTAAATTAAAAATAGCCCATATTGAGAATATACTACGTTGCAGGGTAAAAATCAAATTTTCAAAAAATTAGAGTATTTTTATAGTATACTAATAAAACCTAAATTTCCATCAACTCTTATCCTTTGCCCTGTTTTAATGAGCTTTGTTACATCAGTAACTCCTACCACAGCTGGAATTCCATATTCTCTTGCTACAACAGTTCCATGGGTTAAAAGACCTCCTACTTCCATTACAAGCCCTGCTGCATTTATAAAGAGCGGTGTCCAGCCAGGATCAGTAAAAGGCGCTACCAATATCTCACCCTTATCTATGGATGATTCATTTGGGTTTAAAATAACTTTAGCGATTCCTTCTACAACACCTGAAGATACAGCAATTCCGGCAATAGCATCTTTTGGAATATTATCCTTCTTATAGCTTGATGTGATTTTTTCTCCATTACTCGTCATGACACGAGGGGGAGATAATTTTTTATAATATCTATACTCTTCTTTTCTTTGTAAAATAAGATCTCTCATATCTTTATTTTCTCTAACAGCCTGGCATAATTCCCAGTAATTTAAATAAAAGACATCCTCTTCACATTCTAAAAAACCCTTTAAAACAAGCCCTTTAGCTTCTTCTAATATGACCTTCTTTGAAATATCTAGATAATTCATTATCAAATATTTAGGATGTTCCCTTATAGGCATGGTGTTTCTAAATATATAAATCTGCTTTCTTATCTTTTTTGCCTTTAATTTACCTCTTTTAGATTCTACTTCCTCAATAAATCTTTTAGACGCATCTTCTGCCTCTTTAATGGTGTTAGCATAATCCTTGTTATGAATATCTTCCTTTGAAGTTTTTACAATAGCTAGCATAGATTTTACAAGAGCCTCTGGATTTTCATTCCACCTTGTACTTTTAATATCGATCTCCGAAGCCCCTCTCATGCCATATTTTTCAATAAAAGCATCAAAATCCTTTAAGAAATTTTCATGACCCTTTAAATTGTGCAATCTATTGAATAGTGATATATGATCTTCATTTTGAAATTCATCTAAAAGCTCCTTAGATTTTCTTATTTTGTCAGCTAAATCTGCCATCTTAAGACCCATAGTCGTCGTTATATTGCCCTCTAATCCCTTAGCAATAAGATCTACATATTTTGCCTCTTTAAGCAATGTATGCTCACTCTTTTGAAGAATTTTAAAATTCAGAACTGCAGGAATTATAAAAGGAAGCAAATTATGAATATCTTCTGCAAAATTTAATATATCCTGAAGCCCTTCTAATCGCTGTATTCCTTGAGAAAGCTTATAAATAGCTTCTTTTTTTAATTTTATCCTATCTTTAACATAATCATCGATCTTTTGAACAGAATTAGATAAATCATCAGATAGAACATTCTTAAAAGAACTCACTGCTATTGGAAACATAAACTTAAACAGTCTAAGAGCTATTTTCCTATCCCTTTTTATAAATCTATAAAAATCTTCCCTATTGACAAGGGATTCTAAAGCTTCTCCCATTAAAAGATCTATATTTTTAATGATTCCACCCATTCTCTTTCTTAGTGGTTTTATTTGAACTACTGGATTTAAATCTATGTATACCCTTCCTCCTGCAGAAACAACATATTGGCACTCATTGCTGCTCCTTATGTTTTTATTAAATGGCAATATAGCTTGAATCATAGAAATACCCATAGGAGATATAGGGTCTGTCATAACTTGCCCATGACTAAAAGAGAAATATGCATGAAGCGCATCATCACAAGGCATAGGCGAAGGAATGGGGAAAAGAGAAGTTATTGCACGGCTTTGAAGTATATAAATTAAACCTCCGCTGATACACCATTCAATATCCTGAGGGCGCAAGTAATGAGCTTCTATCTTCATCCCAAGCTCTGAGAGCTTTATTATTTTATCATCATCTAAAGCTTGAAGCGCTGCCTTATCTTCTGCAACTTCACTTTGCTTTGTGCCTCCATCCTTTAAAGATGATATAGCAATTTTTTTATTTGAAATTATCTTTTCTTCTATTTTTAAATCTTTCTTATTAAACTTATATATGTCAGAAGATACAAGACCAGAAACTAAAGCTTCTCCTAATCCATAGCTTGCATCAATTGATATCATGTCTCTTCTTCCACTTACAGGATCTGCTGTAAACATTATTCCTGAAATATCAGGCTGTATCATCTCTTGAACTACAACAGACATATAGACATTTTCGCTCTCTATTTTGTTTTGAATTCTATATAATAATGCCCTATCTGTAAAAAGAGATGCAAAGCAAGCTTTTACCTTTTCTACAATACTCTTCTCTCCTCTTATATTAAGATATGTATCCTGCTGTCCTGCAAAAGAAGCATATGTTAAATCTTCTGCTGTAGCACTAGATCTAATAGCATAAAACTTTTCTGTGCCAAGATCTCTTATAGCTTTAACAATTTCAATTTTAATATAATCAGGAATCAAAGAGTTGTTTATCTTATCCCTTATAAGCTTTCCTATCTTTGAAACATCTTCTAATTTTAAACCTTTAAGAGACTTAGATAAAAAATCATAAAGGTCATTTTTTATTATAAACTCCTTATAGGCATCTGTAGTTAGGCAAAATCCTTTAGGAACAGGAAACCCTGACTTTGTAATCTCACATAAGCTTGCACCTTTTCCGCCTAATAAAGAAATATCATTTTTAATTGATTCATTTAAAAAAACAACATATTTTTTAACCGTATTCATCACCACCTGATAATTTATAATAACAAAAAAATCATAAACTCATTATACTATTTTTCAACCATAACTACTATCTTATATAATTTAAACAAACTCATGGATGTTTTACTTTTCCAAGTATATTTCGTATTGTCATCTTAGAATAAGGAGGTTCAGGATTTTGTGTAATAGGTTCGATAAATACCGTGGCATAAAATTCATATGCTGTAGTTAAATCAATTTTTTTATCTAAACTTAGTGTTTGATCATTTATTGCCTTTCCAATATCGAATCTTATAATTCTATAATTCATAGGTATTATATTATTTAAATAGTAACCATAATATGGGCTTTTAATTGGTAATTCAGTATCTGTATATAATACTTCAGAATAATTTGGAGCTGATGTTATACCAATACTGCTTATAGCCTTTAAATCATAAGTTTTATAGTAAGGTAAAGAATCATCAAGAGTTATATTTTGTAAATTTATATATACTCCATCTGGTACATGTAAATCTGGTTTACTATTTAACACCACTTGTCTGATACTTAACTTGCGTCGTTTTATAAGCTTTAAGTCCTTTGTGTTTATAGCAGGAGATGCTTCTACATTTAACGTATCTATTTCGGGATTATACGAATCATCGAGGTCATAACCGTCTTTTCCAGCCCTAACTATATATTCACCAATAGGAATATATGATACTTCAGTGCCTAATGGATTCCCTTCCTTATCTGTTTGTAAAAATTTATTATAATTGCCTTCTGCATCTGTTACAGCAGTAAAATAATAAAGTTTACCTAGAGAAATATCATCAGGGTTTTTATAAAGTTTGCTTTCTAAACGTACAGTTGCACCAGCTATTGGATCTTGTGTTAATTTTTCCACTACTTTTCCAGATAAGGAATTAGCAGGAGAGATCTTAATTAATCGATCTACATCAACAGGAGAAATCCACATATTTGTTCCATCAAAAGTTATACTACGACCTCTTCTTGACTTAACAGTAGCAAGAGTGCCAATATTTGTTGTATTAGGACCGCTAAAATCATATGAAGTAAAGGTATTGCTATCTATATTATACTTTACAAACAAATTGATGGACTCTTGAATAAGCCATATATTATCTCCATCAAAACTCAAAGAAGTATAATTATTCTTTATAGTTGAGGAGCTAATATCAAAGTGTTTAATATTTGCATTACTAGGATCTATGCGTGTTAATTTGTTTGCAGTATTTGGAGCAAACCAAACATATCCTTTTGCATATACCCCACCAGCATACCTAGTGCTAGCTCCACTATATCCATCAGTGTTTGGAATTGGATATCCAACAAAAGATGGAGTAGGAGTATCTGTTTGCAAAATTCTTACTATACGATCGGAGTTCTGAGGTACTGCCCACATGTTAGCTCCATCAAAAACAGCTCCTTTAAACCAAACTAGTTTACCACCAGAATCTACTAAATTACCTCTATCTTCAGGGCTTGTAATGCTGTATGCTTCCATTTGTCCTATTGTAGCAGTTTGAGTATCTACTCTTAAAAATCTATTACAATAGTAAGGCATCATCCATACATAACGTCCATCAAAACTACATCCAAAAAACTTCATAGTGATATTTGCAAAACTAAAATTTATTGGATATTTAACTATACTATTATCACTGACCTTTATACGTATTATACTAGTGGGATCATAAGGAGTTAACCAAAGATATGTCCCATCATAAACTCCTCCAGTAAATAAAGAGCCAGACATACCTGATAATGATAGCTTTGTCATTGAACCTGTTTTAAGATTAAATTTTACTATTGCTTTACCAGATGAACCATGAGGTATTATCCAAAGATGCTCTCCATCATTTACTATAGGTACAAAGGGTGCGGTTGGTCCACTAAATAATGGATTTTCATAACCTGTTATCCATATTTTATCATTTAAAGGGTGAGGCTCCACAGGTTTTGAATAACTAATACCGTCGCACACTTGAATGGTATTAGCTCCATATGCTCTTTTATCTATTTTTAACGGATTAAAGATGATAAATAAAAATAAAATACATGCGAAAATGGATATATATTTAAATAATAAATTATTCACAAATACCTCCGATATATTAAACATTTATGGTGTATTTTACTCAAAGCAAAATATAATATACAACAATATGTTTAATAAAGCTAAAGGCAAAAAAATACCCTACATTTTAAAAACATAAGGTATTTCTATATTTTCTATTTCACTAAAATACAAGCAACAAAATGATTTGGTTTTACTTCCTTTAACTCTGGCGTCACAGTAGAGCATTCAGGTTTTGCAAATCTGCATCTTTGAGCAAATCTGCAGCCTGGCTTTGGATTTATAGGGCTTGGAACTTCTCCCATAAGCTTAATCCTCTTCCTATCCTTTTCAATAGCAGGATCAGGAATAGGTATAGCTGATAAAAGGGCCTGAGTATATGGATGCAGAGGTTCTTCATATAAAGTTTCACTTTCTGCAAGCTCTACCATACATCCAAGGTACATAACACCTACTCTATCTGAAATATGCTTAACCATGGAAAGGTCATGAGCTATAAATAGATAGGTAAGTCCAAGTTCTTTTTGAAGTTTAATAAGCAAGTTTACAACCTGAGCTTGAATGGAAACATCAAGAGCAGATATAGGCTCATCACATACTATAAACTTTGGCTCAACAGCTAAAGCCCTTGCAATACCAATTCTCTGCCTTTGTCCCCCTGAAAATTCATGAGGAAACCTAGAAGCATGCTCCTTATTAAGTCCAACAAGTTCTAAAACCTCATATATTCTCTTTTGTCTTTTATCACCTGTATGAATATTGTGAATATCAATACCTTCTGCTATAATCTCTCCAACAGTCATCCTTGGATTTAAAGAAGCATAAGGATCTTGAAATATTATCTGAGCTTCCTTTGTAAAAGCTTTCCTCTTTTCTCCTGTTAACTTATGAATATCTATACCATTAAACAAAACTTCTCCAGCTGTTGCATCATAGAGCCTCATGATGGTCCTTCCGCATGTAGTTTTTCCACAACCAGATTCACCAACAAGACCCATAGTTTCCCCTTCATCTATATTGAAAGAAACATCATCCACAGCCTTAAGTATTTGATTTTTTCCTACATAAAAATACTTTTTTAAATTTCTAACTTGAACATAGGGTCTCTTATTTTTATCTAAATTACCCATTATTTAACACCCCCTAAAGATGAAGGTCGTAAAACTTTTGGTGCATACTCATGTTTAAGCCAACATCTCACTTCGTGTGTCTCACTAAAATTTGTAGCATCAGGCATCTTATCTTTGCAAATTTTCATGCAATACTCACACCTTGATGCAAAAGGACATCCCTTTGGTGGGCTCAAGAGATCAGGAGGCGTTCCTTGTATTGAATATAATTCTGATTTATTTTCAGTTTCAACTCTTGGCACAGATTGAAGCAAAGCCCAAGTATAAGGGTGCTGAGGACTAGCAAATATTTCATCTATCGTACCTCTTTCTATTATCATCCCTGCATACATAACTTGAATTCTATGAGCCATACTAGCTACCACACCAAGATCATGGGTTATCATTATAACAGAAGTTCCTAATTTTTTCTGAAGATCTTGAATAAGTTCTAAGATCTGAGCCTGAATAGTAACATCAAGGGCAGTAGTAGGCTCATCAGCTATTAATATCTCAGGGTCGCAAGCAAGTGCTATAGCTATCATGATCCTCTGCCTCATACCTCCTGAAAATTGATGAGGATATTGTTCTAATCTGCTTTCAGGAGATGGTATCTGAACGAGCTTCATCAAAGAAACAGCTTCTTTTTTTGCATCTTCTTTAGAAATCTTCTTATGGGCTAAAATCCCCTCTATAATCTGATCACCTATCTTCATAGTTGGATTCAATGAAGTCATAGGATCTTGAAATATCATTCCAATTTGGCTTCCTCTTATATCGATCATATCTTTATCAGGTATAACAGCAAGATTTTTATCCATAAACATTATCGAAGAACCCTTCTTTATCTCCCCAGGAGGCATAGGTATGAGCCTCATTATGGATTTTGAAGTTATAGTCTTACCACATCCTGATTCGCCAACAATTGCTAAAGTTTCCCCTTTATATAAATCAAAATCAATACCTCTTACCGCCTGTACTTCACCAGCATAAGTATGAAAAGATACCCTTAGGTTTCTAACTTCTAAAACTTTTTCATATCTATTTCTTAATTCTTCCATAATGTCCTCCTACTGTCTGAGCCTTGGGTCAAGAGCATCTCTTAAACCATCGCCCATTAAATTAAATGAGAGCATAGTGAGCGCAAGCGCAATAGCTGGATAAAATAGCTGATATGGATAAAATTCAAGCTGCTTTTGAGCATCTGCAAGGAGTATTCCCCAGCTTGGATTAGGAGGCAAAAGCCCTATACCTACAAAGCTCAAAAATGCTTCAGCAAATATAAGAAGAGGTATTTCTAAGGTAGCTGTAACTATTAAAATCCCTATGACATTAGGTATTAAATGCTTAAATATGATTCGCATAGGCGGCGCACCTAAGGCCTTTGCCGCAAGAACAAAATCCTGCTCTTTAAGCTGCAAAATCTGCCCTCTTACAAGCCGCGCTGTGTTAACCCAACTTGAGATACAAACCGCAATTATAATAGATACAATTCCTCTCTTTAGTATCAACGAAAACATTATAACTACTAACATATATGGAATAGATGATATTACCTCTGCAATTCTCATCATCACTATATCCACAGTGCCTCCTAAATAACCAGAAACACCTCCATATATAGTTCCAATTACTAAAACAATAAAAGCACCTACAATTCCAATAGTCAAGGAAACTCTAGCACCAATCCAAACCCTAGTCCACAAATCTCTTCCCATATGATCTGTTCCAAAGAAGTGTCCAGGTAAATAAAGTTTATTTTTATTAGGAATATCCTTACCTGCAAAGTCATGAGGGCTAAGCATTGGAGCAAAAATTGCAAGAAGTGCTATTATGAGCAATATTACTGCAGAAGCAAGAGCTATTTTATTCTTTTTAAACCTTCTCCAAGCATCTTGAGCAAAGGAAAGATTAGGTCTTACAATTGCCTCTGCTGATTTTACATTAATACCAACGACTTCAAAGTCTTCTCTCTTAATATCCATTCAATCACCTCCTTAAATCTTCTTAGATACTCTAATTCTAGGGTCAACTACACCATAGAGAATATCCACAACAAGAAGTGAAATCAAATAAAGGAGAGATATTATGATATTAAATCCAAGTATCAAAGGGTAATCCTGAGCAGTAATGGCACCTACATACTCTCCACCAAGACCTGGGATATTAAAAACTCTCTCAATAGTCAAAGATCCAAAAATAACAGTTAAAAACTGTACAGGTAAAGTTGTGATAACAGGTAGTATTGCATTTCTTAAGAGGTGTTTTACAGTAACTGCAAAGCTTGATATTCCTTTTGCTTTAGCAGTTAGCATATAATCTTGTCCAATAACCTCAAGGCTCGATGCTCTCATATACCTAGAATAAGAAGCTATAGAATAAAAGCTAAATGCTAAGGTCGGAAGTATACTAAATTGAAATCCTCTAAATCCTGAAATTGGAAACCATTTAAGCTTTACTGCAAATATAAATTGAAGGAAAAAGGCCATAACAAAAGCCGGAGTAGATATACCAATCAAGGCTAAGAGCATAACTCCTTTATCTAAGGTTTTTCCTCTATTTAATGCAGCAAATACACCAAGGGTACATCCAACAATTACTCCAATTCCTATAGCCTGCCATCCTATCTGCATAGAAGCTGGAAGCCCCGATTTAAGCTTATCCACAACAGTTCTTCCTGGATATTTTAATGATTCTCCTAGATTTCCCTGTAAAAGATTTCCTAAAAACAGCATATATTGTGTGGTTACAGGTTTATCAAGTCCATACTTTTTATAAAAATTTTCCCTAACACTTGCAGGAAGCTTATTTGCATCTGCGGCAAGAGGATCTCCAGGAACTGCATGCATCATAAAAAACGTTATGGTTATTATTATAAATAGAGTAAGCAAAATAAACCCAATTCTCTTTAATATATATATAAACATACGAATACCTCCTTTATGAATATTTTCTATTAATTTGCAGCAAGGAAACCTTCCTTGCTGCATAAATTTCTATTATTAAAAAGCTTTGTTATTTTGCTTTTCCTTCTATTGAAAGATTTTGTAAATTAATTCCTCCAAATATAGGTGGTTTGTAATTCTTAAAATAACTATATTTAAATCCGTTTCTTTGTCTCTGAGCCCAAGGAGCAACCGCACATTCATCTATCAATAATATTTCTTCAGCTTGGGAGAATAACTTGATTCTCTCTTCATTCTTATCAGCTGTCAATGATCCTGCTTGTTGTATTAAAGCATCATATTCAGCATTAGCCATACCAGTATTTGACATATTTGCACCAGTTAAGAACATATCGAACATAGTCATAGGATCGTTATAGTCAGCAGTCCATCCTTGAGCTGCTATATCGTGCTCATATCTGTTTGTCTTTTCTTGATATTGTGCCCATTCAGATATGTCAAGAGCTATCTTACATCCAAGATCTTCTTCTAATTGAGCTTGGAAATATTCAGCATGATGCTTGCTTCCTGATGATGAATAGTATTTTATTTCAAGTGTGCTTGGATCTTCTCCAAGGCCTAAATCTTTCATACCTTCTATTAAAGTAGCTTTAGGGTCAGTTACTATGGATTTTAACTTTTTAATTGGCTCTTCTCCAGCAACTGCTCTATAGTTAAGATTAGGTTCAAGATCAAATACCTTACTGCACCAATCATAACCAGGAACAGCTGTAAGTCCTCCATATAATTCTTGAACAGCTTCTTCTCTGTTAATTGCTGCTGAAACCGCTTGCCTTATCTCAAGACTTTTCATTGGGCTTTGATATTCAGGGTTTTCATTAAATGCAAAATAAACAACAGCAGCTTGCATTTGTGTTATATTTTCCATTTCAGGTCTATCTTTAAATTTATCATACCATTCAGGTTTACTTATTGAAGGCACAGCATCTACATTACCTGCTTCGAGTTCAGCATACATTGTGTCAAGTTCAGTTATTATTCTTAAATTAACTGTTTGAAGAGGATAAGTTGCTGCATCCCAGTAATCAGGATTTTTTTCTAAAACAACTGTATCTTTATGTTTCCATTCTTTTATATAATAAGGTCCTGCATATAACAATTTATCTGCATCTGCGCCGTAAGTAGTTCCATGTTTTTCTACAAAATCCTGTCTTTGAGGAGCATAAATTTTAAAATATGTTGTCTGTTTGTAGTAAGCACAAGGTGCTTTTAGAGTTATTTCCAAAGTTTTGTCATCTTTTGCAACA
>JAVBPQ010000171.1:0-32997 GCA_031549525.1 Clostridiaceae bacterium
GCTAAATGTTCAAGAAGGGCTATTACAAAATCTGAATAATCAAAATTGTTTTTTAATTTCATAAAAGCGCCAAGCTGAGGTATGATATTTTCAAAGAGCATTCTTTTTGGAGGTGATTTTTTAATTCCTAATATTTTACCAATTTCTAAGATATTTTCATCATCTATGGACATGAGTTTTAAATGAAAATCTAAAGAATTTGTTAAATCCAAATAATATTTTGACCCCTTTAAATTCTTTATTTTCCTAAGTCCATCAAAGTACCCACGATTTATATTTATTCCAATCTGCTCTTTTGAAAACATCATTATATTTCCTAAATCTTCAGTAGGTTCAATAAGAGTTATATTGGCATGGTTATACTTTTTTATGTTGCGAAATCTACCTGGAGCATGTGTTCTCACAGCTATGATCTCATCATATTTCTTTTTTTGCAGCATATTTATTGGACAATTGTTAAATAACCCACCATCTATAAATATATTTTTCCCCATATTCTCAAGCTTAAAACCTGGAAAGGATGCGCTTGCCATAATGTAATTTACAAGCTTTCCTTCTGGGATATCCTCTAGAAATAATTCATAAGGCTTACCTTCAGTTACAGATACAGTTACAAGACCAAAATCTTTTTTAGATGTGCGCAGTTTATCCTCATCTATAGAGTCAGTTAAAATAGATCTTATCTTTGATGTATCCACACCACCTGTATCTATTATCTTTCTTAAGCTGTTTATTAAAATAGATAGATCAGCTATTTCTAATTTTATAGTTCCAATTTCTAGAAGTTTTTCTGCATCTTCATCAAAGATCTTTTCCATGGAAAGATCTTTCCAAAATTCAAAGGCCTTTTGAAATTCTCCTTGAGCTAGTATTGCTGCATTCATAGCACCAATTGATGTGCCTACAAAGCCATCAAATTCATATCCATTTTCAAGATATGCTTTTATAACGCCAATATGGTAAGCGCCTCTTGCGCCTCCGCCTTCTAATGCTAAACCTATCATAATACCGCTCCTTTAGGTAGAAATTTTCTGTTTAAAGCAACATCATCCCTTTTAAAGACCACATCTATATAATTTTTATCAAAAAGCCAATTTTTTAATTCAGATCTATATAAAATAACAGGCATACGGTTATGAATATCACTTATATAAGAATTTGCATTACGGGTCAATATTACAAAACAATCCTTTATATTCCCTTCTATTTCAAAGGTATTATATAAGCCTGCCATGTAGAGCATTGGAGAATCTTTCAAGGTAAATAGATATTTATCCTTTTTCTTAGATAAATCTATCTTTTGCCATTCAAAAAAACCTGTGGATAAAATCACACACCTTTTTTCAATTAGAGGCTTTGAAAACATCTTCTTTTCGAGAGCAGTTTCGCTCTTTGCATTTATTATAAGCCCTTTTTTATCCCATTTAGGGAATCCCCACATCATCACGCTAAGGTTTGGTTTGTTAGATTTTACTGAAAGTACAGGGACATCATAAGAGGGAAATATTTCACCTGTTTTATATGCAATTGAAATGCCATTATTTAATTCTTTCATTATCTTATGAATTTCTTCAACATCTTTCCTATCATCAAATTCATACCTTCCGCACATTTAAATCACCTCCAATTTATATTAAATCTAGATTTTCTATCTTTTGGGCTGCAATGAGGAGCATCATTGGTCGACGGAGTTCATCTTTCATACCAGGTTTATCCATCAGGTGTTTTCCTGGGACTGGCTCTACAAGGGCTTTAATATTAAATTTGCATTCTATAAGGGTATCTATATATGTGGTGAGGGTTCTATGATACTTTGTGACTTTTTTGTTAAGAAAGGAAGTCTCTCTAATTCCTTCTTCAAAATATCTATCAACTGGCCAGTAGAGAGGGTCTTTATTTTCACCATAATACCATTTTTGGGACCCTTCAGCAGTAAATATAGGGTGTTCAACAGAAAATACAAAGTCGCCATAAGGACTAAGGCATTTATTTACCTTTATACAGATATCTTTAAATGATTTAATATAGTGAAATGCTAAAGAGCTTATGACGATATCGAAAGAATTTTCTTTAAAATCTATTTCTTCAATAGGTTTAAGCATATAGGTTATGAGATTGGAAGATGTTTTATTCCTCGCTTCTTCTAGCATCTTCTCAGAAATATCAACTCCTATAACAGAGGTTGCCCCTTTATCTATAGCATATATGCAGTGCCATCCAAAACCGCATCCAAGATCTAAAACTTTTTTATTTTTAAAATTTGGCATCATCTTTTCAAATTCATGCCATTCACCTGATGCTTTAAGTCCATATATGGAGCGATCCATTTTTTTATATTCAGAGAAAAACTCAATATCATCATATTTATTTTCTTTCATATAAATTCCTTCTTAAGATATATATTTAAAAAGAGCTTTTTGCTAACTATTTAGTTTTGCAACAAGCTCTTAGTTCTAAAACAAGCTTTTAATATAATCCATGGTAAAAAGAGGTTTTAAAGTTAAGCCTTCTTTTGCAAGAATGGATGCAGCTTCATCTTTTCTTTGAATGACACATAAAACTGTATCTATTATTGCCCCTAATTTTCTAAGCTCCTTTGCACTTTCTATTATCTGGCCTCCTGTGGTCACCACATCTTCAATTATGCACACATTTTTATTAAAAACATCTGCTCCTTCTGCAAGCTTTAAAGTTCCATATTCCTTTGCCTTTTTTCTGACAAAAGCGCATCTTATAGAAGTTTCAATTGAGAGCATTGTAGCAATAGGGATCCCTCCCATCTCAAGGCCTGCTATAACATCAGTATCCTTTGGTACCATATCCTTCATAAACCTTGCTATTTCTTGTAAAAGCAAGGGGTAGGATTCAAACAAATATTTATCGAAGTATTCATTTGAAGTTTGACCTGATCTTAGTAAAAATTGACCAGTTATATGTGAAGTTTCATAAATTTTTTTTGCAAGTTCTTCTTTTAACATTAAAATTGCCCCTTTAAAAATTTAATTGTGCTATAAGAAAGAGATTGAGTGCTCTTCAAAGTTGCCAATTACAGATTCAACATTTGAAATTGCAACAAAGGCTTCAGGGTCGATTTGGTGAATTATGCTTTTAATACTAAGCACTTCGTTATTTTGTATGACTAAATAGAGTATAAGTCTATCTTGATTGGTATATGCACCCTTTACATCCCAAACGGTTATACCTCTAACTAGCTTATTCTTTATCTCTTCACGCAATTTTGAATTTTTTTTGCAGATTATGATGCATTGTTTAGGAGCTGAAAAGTTATTTTGAATCGCTTCAAAGGTTTTGCTTCTAACAAAGCTTATGATTAAAGCATATGTCACAAATTGAAGTCCTAAGGTCAGGGCTATTATAACATATACTGCAAAATCTTGAAAGAGTATGATCTTTGATAGGGATACGGATTTTAATTTAACTTTTAATATTTTTGCAAGTATATCAAGACCTCCAGATGATGCCTTTCCTATGAAGAGAAGAGACATTGATGCTGCAGATAATACACCGCAAAATAAAGCAGCTGTCAATTTGTCATTTAAAATAAATACAGGGATAAAACTAGGGAGTGTATCTATTAAATAGGATGATACAATTAGAACTATTAAGGTTTTGGTTATAAATGATTTTCCTACTATTTTAAACCCTAAAATAATAAGAGGGATGTTCAATATAAGGCTTACAAGCCCTATCTGAAATCCAAATATTTTATTTATTACAATAGATAAGCCGAGTACTCCGCTTGAACCTAAATTATTTGGAACAAGTATTAGAGATGCATGTAGAGAAAATAATATAGTCCCAAGAAGTATAAAAGAGTACTCCTTAATTTTATCGATCAAAATTTCACCTTCTTTAAATTATTTAAAACCATGAGATATGATAATATATTTTTATTTTAGTTATATTTTTTGAATCTATCAATATAATATGCTTTATTTAAGTAGTTATATGAAATTTATATTTCATTTTAAGATAATAGTATAGAAAAAATTGTTAATATTTATACATATTTTTACATAATTGTTTTAGGATTAAATAACTTAGTAACAAGATTTATTTTTTTAAAATTAATTTTAATAGTTTAAATTTAATATTATAAGAGTAATTTTACTCAAATTTAATGTAAAAAAATAGAAATCGATCTACAACCTTCATGGGAGGGAGAATGATGGTGAAAAATAAAATAATAAGTTTTACCATGGGCTTTGCAAGTTTAGCGTTATTGACTACTTCTGTGATAAAAGCCGAAGGATTTTCTGAGGAATTGATGACTAATCAAAGGTTAAGTGGCGATTTAATAGTTAAAAAATCTTCACCTTTTAAGAGCAGTGCATATGCATATACAAATTATGAAGGAGAAGATAGCAAGGCATATATTTATCTTGAGGCAAGGGATATAAAGGGGAAAAGGATATGCTCTATTTTTAATGAGAGCTGGAAGACTGCAAAAGTAGAGATAAAAGCTTTAAGCAGTGCTAAAACTTTTGAAAGCTATCACAGCACTTCAGATATAAAAGATTTATGGGGGTATCAAATAATTTATTAAAGCTTATGACATGAGGGGATAATAATGTTTAAAAATGCAATCAAGCAAATAAGGGTACATCCTGTATCTAGTACTATCATCATAATTGGATATTTTGTTTCCATGTTTATCATTTCTCTTGGTGTTTCGGTTATTAATCAGACAAGGCAGCATATAGTGGATATCTCTAATGGGATACCTAATCATGAATTAGAGATAGATATCAGATTTTCTAAAGATATAGATTCTGATGTTTTTTTAAAAAAAGTAAAAGATAGTAAAGATGAATTATTGATTCAGTTTTTAAGGATCAATGCTAATGTAAACAGCACTCCAGGATACGATATAACAGGAGAAATCTTTACAAAAACACCAGAGTGGGTTCCACCAATGATAGAAGGTACTTATTTTACAAGCGATATGGTAAATTCAAGTGAAAAGATAGTCTTAATTGGAAAAAATTTTAGAGATGATACTGTTAAAAGGGGGAAAGACATTTATATAGATATAAACAGGGTTAACTATAAGGTTGTAGGCATAATAGGAAGAAAAGATTCACCCTCTTTATGGGATAATGATATTATAATGCCAATCAATTCTCTATCTGAAAACTTGATGAATTCTTATAAAAATAATTTGAATTTTTCATTTTTATTTAAAAAAAATAATGATGTGCCTTATAAAGATGTTCAAGCTATTCTTGATTATGCAAGAGAAATAGACGAAGAAGTTAAAATAAATATAGGGATTCCAAAGAGTCAAGATGATTTAAACGAAAAGTTTTGGAATGAATCTAAATCTGTATTAGCACTCATGGGTATGACGCTTTTAGTTGCTGTCATAAACGTTATTCATATTAGTTATTATTGGATATTTCAAAGAAAGAAAGAAATCGGAATTAGAAAAGCTTATGGTGCTACAAATTTTAAAATATTTTGCATGTTTTATTTAGAAATGACTTTTTTAATATTAATAGGTGCTATCATGGCAATAACGCTTCATTTGCTTATAAATTTATTTGTAAAAGAAGTGTTTGGATACTCAATAGAAATTTCAATAGTTAACTTTATAATTGGTGTTTTAATTTCATTGATATGCGGATTTATAACTTCCTTTATTCCTATGAGGACATCTCTTTACATAGAGCCAAGCATACTTATAAAAGGTTAAAGGGGATTTTATATGACAATTAGATATGTGTTTAAAAGCCTTATGCTTAAGAAATGGTTTGTTGTTCTTACTATAATTCAGATGGTATTTGGGTTTGTACTGTTAAATAATGCTCTATTATTAAATAAGTCTTTAAATAATAGAAAATCTATAATTACAGGACTTATTGGAAAGAACAACATAATTCATCTATCCAACTACTCAAGTGGTGAGGCTAGAAGAACAGAGGAGCAAAAAAATAAATTATTAGAATTAGTGGATTATATTAAAAAAACCCCTGAGGTTGAATCTGTGGGAAGTTTTAAAAATGATAGTATATTGATTGGAGAAGATGATATAAAAGAATTTGATAATAGCAATATGATGGTTGAGCTTGAAGATAAAGATAAGAATTTAGTAAGATATATATCGCTACCTGCAGTTTTTTTAGATGATGAAATGTACAATATGATGAATATAGGTATCCAAAATGGCAGAGAGCTTTTGCAAGAAGATTACAGTTTAGAGAAAGGCTCAGAGATTCCTGTGCTTATAGGAAATGATTTAAAAAATTTTTATAAGCCTGGAGATGTAATAATGGAAAGAAATGATATTAAGAGTAGGCAGCTTAGCCAATACAAAGTAGTAGGCATTTTAAAGAAAGGGCAGAAGTTTTTAGGAGGGGATGCTACGTTATCCTCATTGGAACTAAAAGATATGGACAAGGCTATGATAATACCATTTACTAAAGAAGATGATTCTCTAGAAGATTACTATATTAGATATGCTATTAACTGTAGCTATAAGCTTAAAAATGGGGCAAGTACAGAAAAGATCATGAACGATGTTGATAAGAAATCTAATGAGCTTAATCTCACTTTGAAATCTGTCAGTTATCTTGAGGAGATAAAGCAGATAAACAGTTTTAGCAATGAAGGCATATTTTACAATGCATTTTTAGCAACAATGCTCACATTTTTTTCATTGCTTGGTGTAGTGTCATCTATGATGTTATCCATCATAAAAAATAAGGTGGAATATGGAATAAGAATGGCTGTAGGTGCAACCCCTAAAGATATATCAAAACATATATTGTGGGAGATGGTGGTCATATTTATACTCACCATATTAATAGCCAATATTGTTATGATTGTATTTCCTCAGCTTCGCATAATACCAATCTCTGAAAGCTCTGATTATTTAGTATTTTTATGGAGCAGCATAATTGTTTTTGTAGTGGCAGCTATTGCATCAATAATCCCAGCAAAGAAAATAAGCAGCCTTGATGTATCTGATTTATTGAAGAGGGGAGAATAGATAATGGAAGAGATTATAAGACTTTCTAATATTACTAAAGTATTTGGAAAAAAGGAAAATGAAGTGGTAGCTTTAAAAGGTGTAGATATTTCTATAAAAAAAGGAGAAATGGTAGCTATAATGGGACCTTCTGGGTCTGGTAAGAGCACGCTTTTAAATATAATAGGGTGTTTAGATAAACCAACTCTGGGAAGCTATTACTTAGACGGTATAACTACAAAGAATTTAAGCCTTAAAGAAATTGCAAATTTAAGAAATACTAAATTTGGGTTTATATTTCAAGATTTTGCTCTCTTGCAAGATTATTCATCTTTAGATAATGTAATCCTTCCTCTTATATATAGGCAGCACAGTTATAGCAGAATTGTTAAGATTGGAAAAAAATATCTTCAAAAACTGGATATGTTTGATAAGAGAAATAAAAAACCAAGAGAGCTTTCAGGGGGCCAGCAACAGAGAGTTGCAATAGCAAGAGCTCTTGCAAGCAATCCATCTATAATACTAGCTGATGAACCTACTGGTGCTTTAGATCAAAAGACAGGGCAAGAAATTATGGGTATATTCAGGGAGTTAAATTTTGAAGGCAAGACTATAATAATAGTCACTCATGATAGGATTGTATCAAGCTATTGCCAGAGAATTATATGGATAGCTGATGGTAAGGTTTTAAAAGATTTCAATTAGGGCTGTTTCAGATAAAATTTGAAACAGCCCTTTTGTTATTTTAATCGTATAGGGAATCAAAAAATAAATCTTTTTTTGCAAATAACCCAAACAAGCCACCAGTGTGTATAAATAAAATATTTCCTACAAAGTTTTGATTTTTGTTTTCGATCTCACTATACATTCCATATAAAGATTTACCAGTGTATACAGGATCTAATATGATACCAGTTTTTCTTGCAAAATTTTTTATAAAATCTATAACTTCTTTATAGGCTATTCCATAGCCTTCTCCTGCATAATCTGGGTTTACGATGATGTTATCATAATTTATTGTTTCATCACAAGAAGATATCTTAAGACCGTCATCTATTATTTTTGCTATCTCGCTTTTTACATCTGCATTTTTATCGTAGATATTAAATGCTACTATCTTTTTCTTTTTCTTTAAAATTTCATTTGCAAAATAAAGGCCTGAATATGTGCCACCTGAACCTTCTGTTAGGCAGATGGTATCAAAATTTATTCCCATGGATTTTTCTTGATCTAGTATTTCTAAAAAGGCATTGTAATAACCAAACATTCCTATGCCGTTTGAAGCTCCTTCAGGAATGATATAGGCCTCTTCTCCTTTTAATTCATACTCTTTCTTTATATTTTCCATTAATTCACTTCTATTGTATTTATATTCTTTTTCGGTGATAAAAGTAAAATTTGCACCAAAGAGTTTATCTAGAAAATAATTTCCTTCTACTTGTTTTTTATCATAGCGGAGCAAAAGATGGGATTTAAGTCCATAAGCTGCAGCTACAGATGCAGTTGCACGGCAATGATTAGATTGAATTCCTCCACATGTTATCAAAACCTTAGCATTTTTATCTAGTGCATCCTTTAAGGAAAATTCAAGTTTTCGTATTTTATTACCAGAAACTTCTATACCAGTGTAATCGTCTCTTTTGATAAATATATTTACATCTTTAAATTCATCCTTTTTATATGATAATGGAAAGATAGGGGTAGGTAGATTAGCTAATTGTATTCTTTTTGGAATATTCAAAATGACTCCTCCTTAAAATTTATTTATACAAATATTTTAACAAATAAACATTTTTAAAACAATTTTTAAATCTTGAGTTTATATTGTACACATATTTTTTACTATTTATGATGATACTACTAGAGTAAAAAATTTTAAAATAAGGTTTTTATTTAAAATTTTACAATTTTATAATGTAAGATTTGACAAATATTTTAATTAATATTATTCTTTTAATAATAATAATATTAATTTTATTTGAAAGTGAGATATATGAAGATATCAGTAGTAATCCCGTGTTATAATGAAGAGAAGGTATTGAAGAATACATTTGAAAAGCTGTATTCAGTATTAAATGAATACAGCCTTAAAAAGGAGTGTGATTATGAGTTAATTTTTGTGAATGATGGTAGCAGAGATTCCACCTTAAATATTTTAAGAGATTTGCAAAATAAGTATGATTTTGTTAAATTTATATCTTTTTCTAGAAATTTTGGAAAGGAAGCTGCTATGCTTGCAGGATTAAAATATTCAAGTGGAGATGCAGTTATCATAATAGATGCAGATCTTCAGCATCCTCCTGATTTAATTCCTGACATGGTGGAAAACTATAAGGAAGGTTACGATCAAGTTATAGCAAAAAGGAATAGAAAAGGGGATTCTGCAGTAAAAAGCTCTTTTGCTAAGTTGTATTATAAAATTGTAAATAATTTGATAGATGTGGAATTGACAGATGGCTCAGGGGATTTTAGACTACTTAGCAAAAATGCTGTGAATGCTATATTATCAATGCCTGAAACTACCAGATTTTCAAAAGGAATTTTTTCTTGGATTGGCTTTAAGGGAAAGACAATTGAATATGAGAATAAATTAAGGGTAGATGGGGAAAGTAAGTGGACACTTAAAAGCCTAATACAATATGGGCTTGATGGAATATTATCTTTTAATAATAAACCCTTAAGGCTGATAATATACATAGGGTTTATTGTTGTAATTTTAAGCATCCTCTATGTCATCATTACCTTTATAAATATAGTGATTCATGGGATAGATGTACCTGGATATTTTACGATTATTACAGCAATTTTGATAATAGGAGGAATTCAGCTTATTTCTCTTGGAATCATCGGCGAATACATTGGTAGAATATATTATGAGGTTAAGAAAAGACCACATTACATAGTGGAAGAGACGAATATTAAAATAGATGAGGATAAAAAAAATTAAATTTATTTGGTGAAAATAATGAAATATTTTGTAAACAGTAAAAAAAATAATAAAATTAATATTAAAAGCAAAGCTAGTGAAAGATTTATAGATATTTTGCTAAAAAAGGATAAAAATTTTTATTCATGGGTATTGGCAATAATAGCTATATTAGCTGTAGCAATAGCATGTCATAAAATTTTTATAGTAGATAAGGCTATATTTGTATTAGATGATACGGATAGTTTCTCACAATTTATGTACTTTTTTCCCTTTTTACAAAACGCATTTCTCTCAGGAAATCCATTCTGGTCCTTTTCTTATGGACTAGGCGGAAATGTATTTGGAGAATTTAGCTACTATTATACTACAAGCCCATTTTTCTATTTAATGCTAATAGTGAGGATAATAACAGCACAGCCTTGGGATTTCCATATGGCATTGTATTCAAAGATGATTCTTAGCATATTAAAACAATTCTTGTGCATGTTTTTTATGTTTTCCCTTTTAAAATATGAAGGAAGGAAGACTCTAAATGCTTTAATTGGCGCAGTTGTTTATGGCGCAGCTCTTATTTTTACAAGATATTCTGTAGCCTTTGATTTTATGACTGATGCATATGTTTGGGTTCCTCTTACTATCTTAGGGTTTAATATTTATAAAAGAACAAAGAAGAGTTTTGTTTTGCTCTTAGGAGCAGCAATTACAGTAGGAAATAGCTTTTACTTTGGATTTATGAGTTTTGTATTTTATTTCATATATATGCTCATATTTGCTCCGTCAATAGAAGGTAAAAGCATAAGGGATAACATTATAGGTGCCCTTAAAACCTATTATAAGTATATTTTGTATGCCTTATTAGCCATAGGGATCTCTTGCATATTTTTAATACCATCCCTCTATGCGCTATTTAGTTCAGATAGGTTTTCAAGTGAGCTTAATATAAATCCTTTTTTTAATGCTAGTTTTTATAAAGAACTTCCTGAAAGATTGTTTAACAATAGGGATATCCTAGCTCTTCCTATTATAAGTTTGATTTGTTTAATCTTACCTATAAAGAAGGTATCTAATGAAACAAGAAAAAAGACTGCTTTAGCTCTATTGTTCTTTATATTTTATCTATTGCCTTATGTTTATAGCTTCTTTAGTGGTTTATCCCATACTTATGATAGATGGCTTTATCTTTTTATATTTACAGTAGCCTACGCCCTTCCAAATTGGCTTGAAGAGAATGATAAGTTTAAGTTTGCAGATATAAGGTATATCGTAGTAGTAGGCGGTATTTTAGTATATATGTATGTTTCAAAATCATCAAGAGGGCTTGGTGCTGTCAATAGATTAGATATGCTCATGATAATTTGTAGCTCTATTGAAGTTTTAGCAATAGTGGCATCTAAATATTTTAAAGAGAACTGGCAGGAATTTGTACTTAAATCTATAGTGTTTATTTCTGTTTCAGTAAATCTCATAGGATTTAGCAATTATTATTTAGATAACGTAAGCGGTATCCATATATCTGAAAGCGCATTTGAAAAACTTGGAATTGAAAACCCAGAAGAGCAAGCAATATTTTCAGACTTAACCCCTGGTACTGATGATTTTTACAGAGATATTTTTGTAGATCTTGAATCTCAAAATGCTCCACTAAATTATGGTTATTATGGCGTGAGCGTTTTTAATAGCTTGATAAATGGCAATCTCCACAGATGGATGAAGAGAGATTTTAACATACTGCAGAAGATAGTCATAACGAGCCTTTATTTAAATCTTGATGATAGATTGTTTTTAGAAACTGCTTTAGGAGTAAAGTATAAGGTTATAAAAAAAGATGGGTATCTAGACTCTTATGGGGGATATAGGTTCATAAAGGTCAGTGATAACTTTGAAGTATATGAAAACAAAAATGTAGTAGGGCTTGATATGTGGTATGAAAATGCAATAGATAAGAGCGTATTTGATAGCGCAAGCATTGCGGAAAGAGATGCTATGCTTCTTCAAGGAGCAGTTGTAGAAAAAAATATTGAAGGTATTGAAAAAACTCCTCCTAATGATGTAACTAAAAAATTAGAATTAGATTGGGATAATGCAGAATTAAACAATATTGAATATAAGGATGAGATGTTCATTGTAAAAGAAAATGCTTCTATAAAGCTTTCTATAAAAAATTTATATAAAGATACAGATGGGGAGGTACTATGCATTGTAAATATAAAACCCACAAATGGACAAGACATTGATTTAAATATAAATGGTAAATTAGGAAACAAAGCAAGTGAAGATTGGACTTGGACTTATCCAATCAATGATTTTACTTTTAAATACGATGGCAGTACAGATGTTTTTAATATAACTCTATCAGAAGGTGAATATAGAGTAGGTAAATTTGAAGCTTGGTTTAATTCATATGAGACATATCCACAATTAGTACAGGATAGAAATAAATATAATTTAGAAAACTTATATGTAAATGGGGGCACTGTACGAGGAGATTTAAAAAATGAAGAAAAGGGAATCTTAGCTCTTAGCATTCCATTTGACAAAGGGTGGACTTTAAAGATTGATGGAAAAAGGCAGGAGATATTAAAGGTAAATGGAACATTTATAGGAGTATTGCTTGATAAAGGGGATCACCATATTGAATTAAAATATTTAACACCAGGTATATTATCAGGAGGAATTATTACATCTTGTTCCATAGCATTAGCTGTATTTTTATTTTTAAAAAATAAGAAAACAAAAATAGCTTAAGTTATAAATTGTTTTATTTAAAGATTAAAAAAAATAATTTTAAGAAAATAAATCAGTATATGTATTTTTAAATGATAATATGTTTATGGAACAGATTATTTTTACTTATATTGCAGGTGTTTTATTTTTAATTTATAAAACATTAAAACATTTTAAAATAAATTCAATTTTTATTTTATGTTGATTTTAGCATTATAATAAGTATGTTTTGTTGAATAGATTAGCAATAAGCTAATTTTGATTAAAAATAAGAGTAAGCTTTATATAATATAAATCATGTTCCAAGCTTACAATTTCAGCATCTAAACAGAGTATTTCATTAATTTTGTATAAGATTTCCCTCTTACTATTTTTAATCTTATCAATAAAACATTTAAACTTTAATCGTTTGTAATAAGCTTTAAGTATTAAAAAAATGATGACTGTTTTATACTTATATAATGCTAAATTTAGAAATCCTAGTGATTCTAATTCATTTATTAAAACTAACTAAAGATATCCATCTTCTTTTGCAGAAGGTGGATATCCATTTTTAGTAAAAATAGTATAATCAAGATTTAATAGACTTTTATTAGGAGGAGCTTTTATGGCAAATAAAAAGAAGAGAAATAATTGGATTTTTATAGTTTTGTTTATTTTTATAGTTTTAGCTTTTTTTCTTCTATATGATGACTCTAAAGAAGTTTTTGATAATGATAGGACAAGCAGTAATGTTATTGCAAATAGCACCATAGCAGATGATTCTAATGATTCAGATTATACTTATTATGAAGGTGAAGATGAAGAGGAAGAAAGTACCTCAAGTGAAGTAGCTGATGGATTAAATAGATATATTCGTAATATTAATGCAATTGATTACAGCAGGGTTAGTTTTAAACCATGGGATGTAAATGCAGCATCTTTGAAGGTTGGAAAACAAGGAAAAAAACCTTATACTATAATGGTGTATATGAACGGATCAAACCTTGAAAGTGAGAGCGGAGCTGCTGTGAATGATCTGATAGAAATGCTTGAAGCTCGCATAGATTCAAAAAATGTTAATATAGTGATACTTACAGGAGGAACAAAAAAATGGCAAAATTTTGATATTCCTTCTGCTGAGTGCTCTCTTTTGCAGATAATAGATAGCGATCTTTATTTCATAGATACAATAGGCTCATTAAGCATAGGGGATGCAGGCACTTTATCTAGCTTTATAGATTTTGGTATAAATAATTTTCCTGCAGATAAATATGGTCTTATCATGTGGGATCATGGCGGAGGTTCCATATATGGATTTGGGTATGACGAAAAGTTTAAAGGCGACGGTCTTACTTTGCTTGAGATGAATAGAGCATTTCATGAATCTGTACTGGGAAGGAACGATATCAACCTTGAATTTATAGGCTTTGATGCATGTTTAATGGCATCTGTAGAGATGGCTTCTGTTGCAAGCAATTATGCTAAATATATGATAGCTTCAGAGGATTTAGAGCCAGGTTATGGATGGAATTATTATTTTCTTACAGAGCTTAATAAAAATCCAAATATAAGAGGAGATAATTTAGGAAGATCCATTGTAGATACGTTTATGGAGTTTTATGATGGTTATGATGAAGATGTCACATTGTCAGTCATCGATCTTTCAGAAGTTGATTTTGTTTTAGGGGCAATGGATTCATTGATGGGAGAATGTGTAAATGATTTAAACAGCGGAAATAGAAATTTTCGACTATTTTCTAAAAGAAGGGCTTCTACTAAGACTTTTGGAAATTCAAATCCAAGGGATAACGATTATGACATGGTGGATTTAGGAGATATGGCTGAAAAGCTTTCAGATCTATATCCTGGTGCTGCGTCTTATATGAAAATGGCTCTTGAAAGAGCTGTAATATATAATAAGCATAATTCATATGCTGATGACATTCATGGACTTACAGGGTTTTATATATATGGCGAAAAAACCAATGCTACATATGCTATACAGACATATGAATCTCTTAAGATGAGCGAAAAGTACACAAAATTTCAAGAGAGATTTGCAAATGAAATGACAGGGGAAACGCTTTTTAGCTTTGGAGCAAGGAGTAGACCAGTTGAACAAAGTGAAAGCGGAGATTATTTTATAACTTTATCTAAAGAAGAAATGGACAACTTAACTGATATAAAATTCACTGTATGGGAGCCTGTTTTAGATAAAAAGGATTATTATTATATGATAGGCGTGAAGGATGATGTAGATATTGGTGAAGACGGTACCATTAAAACTAAATTTGAAGGTATATGGCCTGGAGTTGATGGACAATTTGTATGCCTTTATCAGATTGGCGAGGATGGAAATGAAAAGACCTATGCAATCCCAGCAAAGTTAAATGGAAATGATGTAAATATCATAGTAGTATATAGTGATAAATATAAGGATGGAAAGATTTTAGGTGCTCGAAGAATTGCACAGGGAGATAATGACATGGCACAAAAGGGGCTAGTTCCTATTAAGGATGGAGATACAGTTGCTTTTTGTTATTTTTCTCAATATTTAGGACAAGATCCTGGAAAAGAAAAATATGAATGGTATGTGGGTGAAGATTTTAAAGTAAGCAGTGAGTTAAAGCTTGAAAGATATCAAGCAAATGAAGGAGATGTATATCTTTATGGCTTTATGTTAACTGATACTCAAAGAAATGAATATTATTCAGATTTTATTGAAGTGACTTATTAAAAAAGATTCAGGAATTCCTCCTGAATCTTTTTTATGGATTATTTTGTTATTCTGCCCCATTTTTCAAGGTATTCATCTTTGGTCATTTTAGGTTTAAAGTTTTCTTTGATCTTTATTCCTTTTTCTGCACCATCTGCTAACAAATCTATTGCTGTCATTGCAAGGCATTTAGCTGCAGCTATATATGCAGTTTCTCTGTCTGCTATTTCATAACTTGATGAGTGAGCTATTCCAGAAGCGCCGCCAAAACCTGCATGTAATGTTGGCATTAAATAGGAAATATCACCTGCATCTGTGGAGCCTGCCATTAGAGGAGCTTCATAAACAACTTTATCTTCTCCTAATATCTCTTTCATATTTTCATAAATAACATCAAAGAGATCATAGTTCATATTTATTGGAAGATATCCTGGTATATCTGTGATTATTGTTTCTTCCCCAACTGCATCTCCTCCAGCTTTAAAAGCTCTAGTCTCTTTTACATTTGCATCTAAAATTGCTTCAATATTAGAACCCCTTATATAAGTCTCAAGCCTAACATCTGCAGGTACAACATTAACTAGGTCTCCGCCTTTAGTTATAATTGGATGAACACGAATATGATCTTCATCTTTAAATGTTTCTCTTTGATAGTTAACGGCTGTTAAACCTATACTTGCAGCATTTAAAGCATTAATTCCAAGGTGAGGTGCTCCTCCTGCATGAGCTTCTTTGCCTATATATTGAATTAACTTTCCTAAAAATCCATTGCTTGGATAACCGCAACATGCAAGTTTACCATCTTCTTTTGTTGGTTCTGTATGCTGCATGATCATAATATCTATGTCATCCATAACTCCAAGCTTAACAAATTCTTGCTTTCCGCCGATAAAATCGATCTTTTTAGCTTTTCTTAGAGAATTTCTATATTCTATTTCAACATATTCTTCCGCAGGCACCGCCATTAAAACTATATCACCTGAAAGTTCTTTCATAATATCAGTTTTATAGAATGCATAAGCAACTCCCATTAAAGCAGCAATCATGCAGTTATGTCCGCAAGAGTGAGCAGCTCCGGTTTCTTTATTTGCACACCTATGATTTGGAGCAACTACAGCATCAAGTTCACCCATAACTGCGAGCTTAATTTTTGATTCTTTACCCTTTAATGGTGCAACAATACCTGTAATAGCAACTTCGTCTTTGTATTCATAACCTAATTCGTCAAAAATTTTTTTAACCTTTTCAGCAGTCTTAAATTCCTTATAGCCAAGTTCAGGTTCACTAAAGATGGAATCTCCAATTTCAATAATCTTATCTTTGTTTGCATCAATAGCTTCACAAGCTCTTTTCTTTAATTCTTGTTTTGAAATGGACATATTATACCTCCAAAAAATATTGTAAAAATATGGTTTTTTAAAAAATAAACTTATCTATTAATTTGTTCATTTTTAAAAAAATTATAATCATTATAAAAAAAATTTACGCCTATATTATTTTAACACAATCTTTTGTTGTGTAAAAGTTTTCGATATGATATTATAAAAAAAACATATATTTTAATTTAAACTTGAATTATTCTAATTTTTATTTAAAGGAAGTGAATTTATTGATTCAAAAGTATTTAAAAGATTGGAAAGTACATGTTCTTTGCATCATACTTGTCCTCATTGCAGAATTTATAGGAAGAATGCCCTTTAAATTTGGAATGGTAAGCTTTACTTTACTGCCTATGCTTTATGTATTAGTGTTCGGAATAATTTTAGCTGTTACAAAGGTTATAAAACGAGACACAATGGAAATGGCATCCCCATATATTGGTATTTCCGTTATGTGGCTTATTGCAAAAATTGGAGCAGACATTGGTCCAAACATTGAAAAGGTTATAAAAGCTGGTCCTGCTTTGGTTTTACAAGAGTTTGGTAATTTAGGAACTATATTCTTTGCCCTTCCTATTGCAGTTTTTATTTTTAGCATGGGACGTCAAGCTATTGGAGCTTCATTTTCTAATTCAAGAGAAGGTTCCCTTGCAATTGTAGGGAATATGTATGGACTTGATTCTCCAGAAGGTCAAGGTGTTATGGGTGCATATATAACAGGAACATTATTTGGAACATTATTCTGTGGAATACTTGCATCTCTTTTAATTGCAACAAATCTTTTCCATCCCTTTGCATTAGGTATGGCAGCTGGTACTGGTTCTTCTTCGATGATGGCTGCTGCCCTTGCACCAGTTGTAGATGCATTTCCAGATATGAAAGATCAAATATCAGCTTATGCTTCAACAAGTCAGGTTCTTACAAGCTTAGATGGACTATATATGAGCATATTTGTAGCTATACCAGTTACAAATTGGCTTTATAAAATATTTAAAGGTCAAGAAAGATATGACAAAAAACAAGCTGCTAAAGCTAAGAAAAAAGGACAAACCTATGTAAAAGAATCAACTACAGGAATTAGAGAGGTAGTTAGTGAAGAAACTTTAGATAGTGGAAAAGGAAAGAAAACCAGCTTTAAAGAGATTTGGTTTGTTAGGCTTAAAGTTTTGTTATTCTCAGGTATTTTTGCTTCCATAGGAAACTGGATTGCAACATATAAAGCTCATGTTGCAGCTACTGATCCTACAAAAGCCCCTCCAATCTATAATCCGCTACAAGTCATACCAGCTCTTATTTTATTGCTTATTGTAGTTGTATTAGGTTGTTTAATAGATGATTTAGTTAAAGCTAAGTTAAAATGGGATTTTTTACCTACTATTTTATATATATCTTTAATTGCAGTAATATTTAGCTTACCAGGTCTTAAAATTGGAAGTTTTGAACTAGGCAAATATTTTGTACAAGAAGTTTCAAAAATAGGATTATTGCCATTATGTACTCCTATACTTGCTTATGCAGGTATTTCAATTGGAAAAGACCTTGATGGATTTAAAAAGCAAGGTATTGGCATTATATGTACAGCTCTTATGGCATTTGTAGGAACCTATGTTGGTTCAGCAATTATTGCACAAATTGTGCTTAAGTTAACAGGTGCTATATAAAAAATAGGAATTATATAATTTTAATAGACCTCCTCCATGACTTTATGAAGGAGGTATTTATTTCAAATTATTGTAACTATAAATTTTCTTTCAAGTTTATATGGTTGATAGCTTAGTTTTGCTTTTCTTAAACCCTCAATGCCTAAATCTTCTTCTCTATTTATAAAAGGCACATCGTAAAAATAATTTTTGACAAATGCATTATTAATATAAGCATACAGACCATCTAAATCTGCATTAGCCTTTTCAATATGTATTATAGCCATTTTCTCATTTACTTTTTCACCAAAAGTAAATCCTTCAACTCTTCCGTTTACATAAATAGCCATACCTTGAAAATCAAGCTCATCTAAGTGGCAGAGCATATCTTGCACACCCTTTAATTCAAAATAGAGGTAATCTACACAAAAGTTTTGTTTGCACCAATATTTTGCCATTTCATTGACTTCATCTGCATTATTTTTATCTATAGGTTTTAATACAGGTTCATAATTTCTTAAGAAGCTATTTATATGATTTCTCTTTGAATGAAGCTTTTTTCCTGATAATGATATGAGTTTTTCACTTTCATATATATAATCAAAGTTTTCTCTCTCTTCTTTGATTATAAATTTTTTGCTTATATGATTTAATTTTTGAGCAAAATCTTCTTCTGCATCTTTAAATAGATAAATCATATTATTTTTTCTCATATAATCTATGCATTCTTCTAAGATGTTTTCAAGATCCTCATCTTTATATCCAATAGGCTGCATGAAATGATAATTTCCTTTCTCATCTTTTTTCATGATGATAAGTGCATCATATTTTGATATTGCATATTGTATATGATATGCTTTTCTCCAAATGTACAGGCTTATGAAGGAATATTCAGAGGTTTTAAAAGTGTATGGCTTTATGTATTTGTCTAATATTTTTTTATCTTCTATGGTGATATCTTTAAAATTCATCAAAATTATGCTGCTGGATACCACTATTTTTAAATATGTGGAGGAAAGCAGCATCTCCTTTCTTTTTTAAAATTATAGTATTACTACTACAAGCCCCTAGATTTATCTATAAGGTGGCTGACAAATATTTAAATATTTGAAATATGCATCTAAAATAATTATAATAATTAACATACAAAATTTCAAATTTAATTATGGGGGATAAATGTTTTGCTAAAGGGTAAGGTTGCGTTAATAACAGGGGCATCAAAGGGTATAGGTAAGGAATGTGCAAAAGAATTTTCAAAAAATGGTGCATTTGTAATAATACATTATAACACAGATAAGGAAGGGGCAATTGATACTTTAAAGAGCATAAAAGAAGAGGGTGGCTTTGGTCTTTTAATAGGGGGAGATTTATCTTCGTTAGATGGGTGCTGCCAGGTTGTAAAATCTTCTATTGAAAAAGCTGGAAAAATTGATATTTTAGTAAATAATGCAGGGATTTCTAAAAATAACCCTTTTATTTTTACAAAAGAAGAAGATATACAGAGATTAGTTGATGTGAATATAAATTCATTTTTGTATATGTCATATTATATTTCAAAGCATATGATAAATAATTCTATAAATGGTGTTATAATAAATATAGGTTCTATTTGGGGAGAAGCAGGGGCTTCCAATGAAGTGGTTTATTCTCTTACAAAGGGTGCTATGCATGTTTTTACTAAAGCCCTTGGTAAAGAACTTGGACCTTCAGGCATAAGAGTATTGTGCCTTGCACCTGGCGTTGTCGATACTTCCATGAATGATGTGCTTCTCACGGATGAATTAGCTGACTTAAAGGAAGATATACCGCTTGGTAGATTTTGCAAAAAAGAGGAGATAGCAAAATTTGCAGCATTTTTGGCATCAGATGGTGCATCTTATGCAAATGCTAAAGTGTTTTTAGTAGATGGAGGTATTTTATGAAAATAGGGGGGTGATAAATGATGGCAGATTTTAATCATAATGATGAACCAAATATTAAGGTGGATGAATATGTTGATATAAAAATTTACCTTGAAAATAAAAAACATAAAGCTATAAATTGGAAAAAAATAATGATAATAATAGTAGCATCTCTTATAATTGTTTCATTTATAACCCTTATGCTTTATAATATTTTCTATTACAATATGCTTTTAAAGATAAGAAATACTGCATTTTATATATAATTTAAAATATATTTGGAGGATTTATGAGTAATTTTGATTCAATGGCAAAAAACTTTGATACAGATAAGAGGATTCAAAGGACAAAGATGATAGCTGATACTATGCGACCTTATATTGATTGTGCAAGTGAGAAATCTGCCATGGAGTATGGCTGCGGAACGGGGATTTTGGGTTTTGAATTTATAGATGATTTTAAATCTATAATATTTGTGGATTCTTCTTCTGGGATGATAGATGAAGTTAAGGCTAAATTAAGTAGGTTAGGTAAATCTGCAGATTCTGCATTATGCTGTGATTTTTCAGTAAATGTACCAAGTGACTTAAAGGTTGATTATATTTTTTCATCCTTTACATTTCATCATATCAAGGATATTAAGATGATCTTATCTAATTTATATAGCCTATTGAATGAAGGGGGACACCTTTTAGTTGTAGATATGGATAAGAATGATCATAGCTTTCATCCCCATGGTTTTGACGGTCACAATGGTTTTGAGCAATCAAGTTTAATAGAAATGAGCAAGGCTGTTGGGTTTTCAAAAGCTGAAGCTAAGTCATTTTATCATGACGTTAAAATTGCAAATGGAATTAAAATTCCATATTCACTTTTTATTTTTAACGCAGAAAAATAAATACCTCACATCATAGGATAAACTTATCTTTATGATGTGAGGTTTAATTTTTTTTGGTATGTATTTCAAAACTTGCTCTTATAGTTTATGCGAGAACCAATCTACAGTTACGCTGCGAAGTTTAGCTGCAAGGGGAGACACTGGAGTATCGAGAACACCATATAAGTGATCTGCATTTTTTATAATAACATAAGTTTTATCAAGGCTTCCTGCAGCTTCAACAGTTTTTTTGCCCATCTCAGGTTTAACAACTGTGTCAATTGATCCGTTTATGCAGAGAAGAGGATTTTTATAGTTCTTTATGTCTTTAAGACCATCAGTTTTTATGGCTTCATCAAACCATTGTTTGGAAAAATTTAATTTAATAAATCCGAGATCCATAAGGGCTACACCATCTTTTTCAGCAGCCTTATAAGCTTCATAATAATCACCATTTTTATCAAGAACATGTTCCCTCATGCTAGGTGCTCCTGCCCATGTGCAAAGAGCTTTAACCTTACTATTATATGAAGCTACTTGAATTGCAATGGTTCCGCCTTGACTGTAGCCAACTACTCCAATTCTATTAGGATCAATTCCACAAACCTTTTGAAGATAATCAATGGAAACATTCGCATCAGAAACTGCGCCTGTTATTGTGTACTTGCTATAGTCTTGTTTGCTGTCACCAGTTCCTGCAAAATCTATGCGCAAAGAAGCAATACCTTTTTTGCAAAGTTCATAAGCTAGGTTTTTGTATTGATCCCCAACTTCATCTTTTTGAGATCCAGTGCCATGCAGTAATAAAACTGCTGGTACATTTTTTGCATTATCAGGTATGCACAGCATTCCAGAAATATCATGATCACCATTTTTGATGGATACTGGCACATCATTACCTTTTGATAAAGCTATAACTGGCATGGAAATAAAGAACATAATTGATACAATGACTACACATAGTAACTTTTTATTCATATTATAATACCTCCAAAAAATTATTATTTAATTTTAGTTAATTATAGCATGTATTTATATATGAAACTATGGTTTATTAAAGCAGAAATTTATAAAATATTGACACTTTTATGATATAATATATTAAACTTTTAGACACATAAAGTGTTGAAAAATTATTTTTTAAAGTGAAAGGAAGTGTATTTTGGGCATTTATTATTTAGGATGGGATTGAATTTTTAGGGGAAATATATAAGATTAAAGGGGAAACTATATGCTTTTATGGAGGAGGAAAATTATGATGAATTTAATAAAACCAAATAGACTAAGACCTGGAGATAAAATAGCTACGGTGAGCTCATCCTGGGGAGGAGCTGGAGATGAAAGATTAAGATATAGATATGAGACTGGAAAAAAGCGTTTAGAGGAGGAATTTGGACTTAAGGTCTTTGAGATGGAGAACACTTTGAAAGGTTCAAAGTATCTATATGAGCATCCAGAGAAGAGGGCAGAGGATCTTATGAATGCTTTTAGCCACAGCTCTATAAAAGGAATATTTTCATGTATAGGTGGAGACGATAGCATAAGGATGCTTCCATATATTGATTTTGAAGTTATAAGGAAGAATCCTAAGGTATTTATAGGATATTCAGACACTACTATTACTCATTTTATGTGTTTAAAGGCAGGGCTTTCCAGTTTTTATGGAGCATCTATTTTAGGTGAGTTTGGTGAAAACGTTAAAATATACGATTATACTGTTAAGTGGTTAAAGAAAACTCTATTTAGCGATGAGATAATTGGAAGAATTCCTCAGGCAGAAGAATGGACAGGAGATAGAATTGAGTGGATTGAGGAGAATAAATTTAAAGTAAAGACCATGTATAAAAATAATGGATATGAGCTTTTGCAAGGAAAAGGAAAGGTTACAGGACATCTTATTGGTGGGTGTATGGAAGTTATGGAAATGATGAAAGGTTCAAGCCTTTGGCCTTCTCAAGATATCTTTAAAAACTCCATATTGTTCTTTGAAACATCAGAGGATATGCCTGATCCAACATATGTTAAGTACTGGCTTAGAAATTATGGAACCCTTGGAATATTAAATAGTATAAATGGCATAATTTGGGGTAAACCATATCAAGAAAAATACTATGATGAATATAAGGATATGATTTTAAAAGTTATGGCAGAATTTGGACTTATAGATTTACCTATTTTATATAATATGTCCTTTGGACACAATCAACCTATGATGTGCATCCCTATGGGAGTTTCAGGTGAGATAGACTGCGAAAATATCTCATTTAAAATTTTAGATGCTGGCGTTAAGTAGATTAACCCTCCTAATTCTAACTTAGGGGGGTTTAAGCATGTTAAGATAGATAGACTAAATCTGTCTTAACTCTATATATGCAGATAACTCGTAATTATAGTAAGTCATATAAAAAGCACAATTGCCATGTTTTTGAATGATTCTGCGGACGTTTGATAATCCAAGGCCATGGTGATTCTGTTTGCTTGTAAATCCTGAATTCATAATGGTTGCAATATCTATAGGTTCAGCAGTATCATTTGTAATGATAATAAGCTTTGATTTGCGTGCTTTTGATTCAAGTGTAAAAAATACCTTCTTTTGCTTAGAAGAGGCTGCTGCTTCAATTGCATTATCAAGTAAGCAAGCAAGGCATCGACAGATATCGAGATCATCTATATATAAATTATCTGGACTGCACCGTAGGGAGGTCCTCATTTCTACACCCATATTTTCAGCATATTTAATTTTACTTACAAGCAAAGATATGAAGATAGGGTTTTGTTTCATTTTTTGGCTCAGCTCTATTGAATTTCCAGCATGAGTTGTCACATTAATAAGTGATGAGTGGTATTTTTTCAGATTGTCCATATCTCCAATTTCCATATAACCATTATAGGTTTGCAGTATGTTATAAAAGTCATGTTTTAATCCATTAAACTCGTCAATTGCTCCTGAGAGCACATTTATATGTACTTCTCGGTTTTCAAGGTCTATTTTTGATTTTTCAAATAAATCAAATATCACGTTGAATGAGAAAAATAATGCTAACATCAATATAACAATGATGGAGCCTAAAAGTTCATTATTAATGAGCGTTGGAAGAAGCACTGTGATGGAATATAAGAATATCATCTTAGCCACATAGGTAATCCGCTCTTTTCTTATATCAATAAAAATTTTATCCATAACCCTTATTATTAATTTTACTTTCTTAATAATATACTTTGTTAAGAAACAAATGAAAATGACAACAACAAAGTATATAAATTGACGTTGTGAATTCTGCAAAAAGTTATATTTTGGTGCCATTTCGATAGGAAGTAAGGCAGCTATCACTCTGTTAATATTGATAATAAAGGTGAAATATATAAAAAAATATATCATCAACTTGATGGAACGAACAGGTGAAAGCTTTAATACTCTGACTCCAATGATATAATATAAGTAACCAAAAACTGGATTAGGGCTTACTACCATAGCATATACAATTGGATGAAACAGCACTAATCTACCAATTAAGTATACAATATAAATAAATATTGTGTGAAACACTGCTCCAATCCAAAAGGCAAAAATCAGCTTTTGTTTTAAGGTTGCTGGTTCATTTGCTAACATCAAGATCAGGTTTGAAATGAGATATGTAATGCAAATATTTGTAAATATAGTTTGTATAGAAAAAATGAGGTGCATTTCCCGAGTATAGGCAAAAGTTGGGTACATTGCATCACTCCCTGTTTATATTATTTAAAGATTAAAGCAAAGATGTTTTCTAAAACAAATGTTTCATCTTATTGAGCAGTTTAAAAGCTTAAAAAAGGACCTCATATAAAAACAAGGAAGTGATACTCTAAAGTAAAGAAGTTTGCTCACTTCCCACGCTGCAACCGTCTTAAAGACAGCATTAGCACAAGTATTATATCATGTACCATATTTTGTTTCAACTAGGAAGAATTAGGATTTAATTTTTACTATAAGGATATTATTTTATCTTAAATGCTGATATATAAAATTGAGTGGTAGTATTTACTACATCATTTTTTATGGAAACTTCATCGCTGTAAAAACCATATCCATGATCTGCACCTTTTACCATGTGAGTTTGTACTGATTTTGCATTATTAGAAACTGAACCTGCTGCAGCTAAAGATATAAGAGGATTTACTACTGTATCTTTATCTCCATACATTACAAGGACACGACCTTTAAATTTTGAAAAATCTGAAATAGCATCTGAATTCTTCAAATCATCCATAAAACCTTTGCTTATCTTCTGTTCTTGTCCATATATAGTGGTATAATCAAAATATCCACCCTTTGAAGCTTTATCATAATATTCTTCAACTTTATCTCCAAAAAGTCCTGCTAGTAAATCGTTTCCATTGTGGGCTGCAGGTGCAAGCAATCCCACTGCTTTATAGCTTGAATCAACACCAGATGTCATCATTGCAAGCCTTCCGCCCATGCTATAACCAAATAGAGCAACCTTGTTAGGGTTTATATTATTTTTTGTGAGCATAAAATCTCTAGCATTTTTAATATCTTCCAACATGTTTTTTAATCTATTTTCTGTAAAGGACTCAGTGCTTTCTCCACACCCTGAGAAATCCATTCGTATGCTTGCTATGCCATTTTTTGCAAGACTATCTGCAATAGCTGTAAATCCTCCATTTTCGTCCTTACTTCCACCGTGTCCATGAGCCATCACAACTAATGGGAACTTTTTTTTAGATTTTTCTTTTGGAATTACATATTTTACAGGGATTTTTATACCTCTTGATTCTATTTGTGTTTTTTCTTCAGTATAGGATATAGTTAAGGTATCAGCTTGGGCAATAATAGCTGAGGAAGCAAAAAGGGTTAGACCTAGAGCTAATGATATAAATTTTTTTAACATTAATTATTTCCCCCTAATTTAATAAAATTTAAGTTTATAAAATAATAATTTTATGATATAAAAAAATATATGAAAAGTCAATTTTTTTAAACTTTAAAATGTGATAAGGAATATTTAAAAGATTGGAGGTGAATTTAATTTTGAACGATAAGAAGATATTATCTGCAAATTCTCTAAAAATCATTGCCATTATTGCTATGACTATAGACCATATAGCATGGGCTTTTGTTCCTTTTGACTCTTTTTTAGGGCAATCCATGCATATAATAGGAAGGCTAACTGCACCAATAATGTGTTACTTTATTGCTGAAGGGTATTTTCACACAAGATCTGTAAAGCGCTATGCACTTAGATTATTTTGTTTTGCACTTATATCTCATATTCCATTTGTTTTATTTGAATCAGGAAAGCCATTTAGCTTTTTTCCTATGAATGTTATATACACACTACTTCTTGGGCTGCTTGCTCTATTAGCCTATGATAAAATTAAGAACGAAGGGCTTAAAACTTTAGCAATAATAGCTTGTATGATTTTATCTATTGGAGCAGATTGGGGAATATTTGGTGTTATATTTATACTTATTTTTGGACAAAATCATGGAAATTTTAAAGAACAAATGAGAAAATTTTCAATGGTAGCTATATCAATGGTATTGTTATCAGTATTTTTTAGTTTATCAAATAGAATAAATATATTTTCACAGCTTTTTCAATTAGGAGTTTTGCTTTCAATTCCCCTTTTGTATTTATACAACGGAGAGCAAGGAAAATTTAAAGGTTTAAAGTGGATATTTTACATATTTTATCCTCTCCATCTATTGATAATTGCTCTTTTTAAAATTTATGTATCAAGATGAATTTAGTCTATTATTGACAAAGATAAATTCTCATGATAATATACTAATAACCTTGAGGTACAAGGGGATAGCTTCCTGATTTTTAATATCGTGGAAGAAGAAGCCATAATTAAAGTTATGGAAGTGTACCACTAAATTGAATAATATACCTCATGCTGAATGGGGTAGAGGCGCGCAACTTAATAGTAAATATACAGAGAGTGGAAATCTATGAAGTATATTGAAAGGATTTTGCGCCGAAGCTTTAAGAACCAAAACTTAGGGCTGGACTTGCATTTAATAAGTGCAAGGCTGTCAGTAGACAATTTTGCCTGAATGTTTACTGTTGAGCTATCTCATAAGGTAAGGATGGTATAAGTGCGTCTTTAACACTTGATATACATCGAGTGTTTTTTTTATTATATTTTTTTAGGAGGATGAAAAATGGACATTCAAAGAAGTAAAGTAAAAACTGCTACTGTAGAACAACAACCTACATTTAAGAGAGAAATCGGATTATTTGGTGGCGTGTCAATTTTAGCAGGTATCATGATTGGAACAGGGATCTTTTTATCTTCAGGTAACGCATTGAAAGCAGCTTATTCAAGCCCTCTGCTTACTATTTTAATATGGTTTGTTGCAGGTCTTGTATCTTTGCTTGCAGGTCTTTGTTATGCTGAGCTTGGTGCATCTATACCAGCAGTTGGAGGATCTTTTGTTTATTTAACTAAAGCCTATGGAGAGCCAGTAGGATTTTTAGCAGGTTTTTCAAGTTTTTTAATTGGAAATTCTGGTTCCATTGCTGCCATTGCTGTGGGTTTTGCTGGGTTTTTGAGATACCTTATACCAATGGACGATTTAGGAGTTAAAGTTGTGGCTATTAGTACTGTTATAATTCTTACTATTATAAACTGTTTAGGTGTTAAACTTGGTAGTATTTTTCAAAATGTAACTATGGTTGGAAAGCTTGCACCAATTATCTTAATAATACTTTTAGGGGTATTTGCAAATAGATCTGGCAATAATTTTGATTTTTCAACTATACCAGCAAATCCTATAAGCGGAATATCAGGTGCGCTTATTTTATCATTATGGGGATATGTAGGTTGGGATAATCTAAATACTGTAGCTGAAGAAATTAAAAAACCTAGAAGAAACATCCCTCTATCAATTATTATCGCTATTTTAGGAGTTACTGCAATATATTGTTTATTTAACTTTGCGCTTTTTAGAACTTTACCTGTAGATGTTATATTAGGAAGCGATAATCCTGCTGGAGATGCAGCAAGGGTTTTGATTGGAGGTTTTGGAGGTAATATTATAGCCATTGGAATTTTAATATCCATGCTTGGAGCTTTAAATGGCTGTGTATTGGTTTTTCCGAGGAGTTATTATGCTATGGCAAAAGATAAAGTGTTTTTCAAAAGCTTTGGAAAATTAAATCCAAAATACAGCACTCCTATAAATGCTTTAATTGCTTCAGCAGCTGTATCTATACTTCTTATATTGATGGGAACATTTGATCAATTGGCTACCATGGTAGTGTTTACATCTTGGGTATTTACTTTCCTCACAATAGTTGCAGTGTTTATCTTTAGAAAGAGATATCCTGATATAGAAAGACCATATAAAGTTTTGGGATATCCTGTAATTCCAATAATAGCTCTATTTGCTATAACATTAATATTAATAAGCACATTGACATCAGAATTTTTATTTTCCATAATAGGAATTGGAGGAACAGTTATAATTGGGTTACCTGCTTATTATTTATTTAAGTCGTCAAATAAAGGAGGAAAAGCATAGTGATTTTATACAATGGAAAGATCCACACCATGTGCGGTGAAAATGATGTAGTTGAAGCTTTATATATTAAGGATAATAAAATTTATAAAGCAGGAAAAAATGAAGATATTTTAAAATTAAAAGAGGAAAATGAAGAGCTTATAGATCTTAATGGAAAATGTACTCTTCCTGGCTTTAATGATTCTCATCTTCATATTTTAGGTTATGGTGTCTATTCTAATATGATAGATTTAAGCGTAGCTAAGGGTATAAATGATGTTATAGAGATATCTAAAGACTTTATTGAAAAAAGAGAAGTAAAACCTGGTGCATGGGTAGGAGGAAGAGGTTGGAATCAAGAATATTTTCTAGACGAGCATAGGCTTCCCAATAGACATGACCTTGATAAAATTTCAAAAGACCATCCTATAGTTTTATCAAGAGCTTGCGGTCACATAGCTTGTTTAAACTCTCTTGCTATAGAAAAACTTTCATTAAAACCCGATATGGTAGTAGATGGAGGTAAAATAGATGTAGATTCAAATGGAGAAGTAGAGGGCATAATACGTGAAAATGCTTTATATCTTCTAGGAGATTTAGGAAAAGCAAATACAAAGGAAGACCTTAAAGCCCTATTAAAAGTTGGAATCAAACATGCTAATGAACATGGTTTAACCTCTCTTCACTCTGATGATATTCAAAATCAAGGTGTTGGAAGCTTTGAAGCTTTATTTAGTGCCTATAGAGAACTTGAAGAGACAAATGAGCTTACAATAAGAGTTTATGAGCAGTGCCTTTTAGGAGATAAGAAGACTCTAGAAGAATTCCTTGAAAAAGGTTATTATACTGGAAAAGGTACAGACTTCTTTAAAGTTGGTCCGTTGAAGATATTAGCTGATGGCTCTTTAGGTGCTCATACTGCAAGTCTTACTTATGATTATGCTGATGATAAAGGAAATAGAGGAATCCTCTGCTACACTGAAGAAGAGATTTCAGAAATGATATCCCTTGCCCATAAAAACAATATGAGTGTTGCAGTCCATGGTATCGGAGACAATACGATGTACGTAATATTTAGATGCATTGAAAAAGCTCAAAAGGAATTCCCTAGAGAAGATCCAAGACATGGTATTGTACATGCTCAATTGACGGATGAAAAGCTCACTAAAATGTTTAAGGATATGGATGTTTTAGCTCTTGTACAGCCAATTTTCCTCCATTACGATCTCCATATTGTTGAGGATAGAATTGGAAAAGAAAAAGCAAAATATACTTATAATTATAAGACCCTGAATGATATGGGAATTCACGTTTCCTTTGGAACAGATTGTCCTGTTGAAGATTTAAATCCTCTAAACTGCATCTATTGTGCTGTAACTAGAAAAGATTTAAATGGATATCCTGAAGGCGGATTTAATCCTTCTGAAAAAATCTCTGTATATGAAGCTGTGTACAATTATACTGCAGGAAGTGCCTATGCTTCTTTTGAAGAAAATATAAAAGGTAAATTAGAAGAAGGAATGCTTGCAGATATCGTAGTTTTAGGCGAAGATATATTTGAAATTGATGAAGAGAAAATTAAAGATGTAAAAGTAGATATGACCATTGTAGATGGAAAAATTGTTTATAAAAGATAGGAAAGCCCTCTCAAGATAAGCCCTTGAGAGGCTTTATTATAATAAGAATAAAATGTAAAAATAGGAAGTTTTTTTAAAAATGAAGTTTAATTTTGTAAATATGGAAAATAAACATGCAAAAGAGGTCTTAAATTGGCACTATGAAGGTGAATATTCTTTTTATGATATGGATTTTGATAAAGAAGATTTAGAAGAATTTTTAGATTGTTTAAAAAATGAAGCTTGGAATGACAAATATGCTGTTTTAGATGAGTTTGGCGATCTTATAGGTATTTTTAGCTACTATTTTATTGATGAAAAGATGGAAATTGGATTAGGGTTAAGACCAGATTTAACAGGAAAAGGTTTAGGGAAACCATTTATAGAGAGAGGGATTTTATTTGGAAGGGATGAATTTAATTATCATGATGAAATTAAATTGAGGGTTGCAAGCTTTAATAAAAGAGCAAGAAGATTGTATGAACATATTGGCTTTAGAGAAGCAGGAAAGAATGTCTATACTATAAATAATGATAGATATGAATTTATTAATATGGTATTAAAAAAGCAAGGATAAAATTAATAGATCCTTGCTTTACTATTCTCTTTATTTCTTCATATCTGTTCATAGCATCTTTATTTTCATAAAATTTTTCTAGGTTTTTAATAGCATGAGTATTTATTAAAGGCTTTGAGGTTGGAGTATTTCCCCATATATAATAAGGTGCTACATCATATGTTGAGTGTTTTTTGGATTCAGTCAAAGGGTTTGCATAATTATATGTACCCATGTTGGCAGGATCATTATCTTCAGAGAGAAGCTCTCCATTTTTATTGTAAACTGCTTCAAAAAAACCTTCTTTAGATACAAATTTTATATTATATTCCCCATCAGGTCCATACATGTGGAGGGCAGATTCATCAGGGGGCATGATATCCCAGCCTAAAGTATTGCCATTTGCAATTTCTGAAAGCATAAAATCTAAGTTTTTTGGAGCATAATTTAACTTATTTCTAAGGTAATGCTCATCTGCTGCAAGAGGACCATTTTGAAGATCTATAAGTAGGTTTACCTCTCTGCATAGTTTTAAATGTTCATCCATGGTTAAATCAGCAATATATTCATAATCATTATTTATATCAAAGATGATTTTATTTAAAGCAATGGAGGATATTTGTCTATCTGATTCTATTTGTTCTCTTAAATAGTCTATTTTGTCTAAAAATCCGATGGAAATTATATCAGATTCTCTTCCTGTTGCGGTATTTACATATCTTGTAACTATGAGGTTTAATACAAACACAGATACAATAGATAGAGCAACAAGGTTTATAAATATATTTGTTATTAAATATATAATATTTGTAAAAGAATTGAGCCTTCTTTTATCCATTGTCAATTTTTTTCTAAATTTAAGCTTTAAAAGAAAAAGTATTAAAAGAGAAGCTATAAATATTCCCAAAGATAACTTGGTGTTCTTTTCAGTCATATTGCTAAACCTAAAGAACCAATCTATATCACCTGTGAATATGAATTGAACAAAATAACTAGCATAATAACCACCAGTAAATACCTTATCTATATAATATAAAAGACCAAGGAATAACATTATAAATATGAATATTAAACTAGCTAATAAATTTGTAAATTTTACTAAATGAACCGTAATATAATTTATCGATTTTATAATGAAAATGAATGGTCTTAATACAATTTTAATCATAGTTTTCCCCGTTTTCCCCATTTTAAGTATAACCTCTATTAAAATTATAACATAAAAGTATAGTATTTAAACAATTTTATACTATGAATATTTTGCAATACGATATAGCATAATAGACTATAATTAATGCAAAGAAAGGTGATGCTATGAATAAAAATAAAAACAGAGAAAGAGATAAAGAAAAGAGCAATCCTGACCTTAGAAGGATGCAGCCAAAGGATAATGCTGATGTGGGGATTGAAAATGGTAAAAAAATTGGCGTACACGAAAGTAAGTTTGAAAATAAAAAGTAGGTTTAACTAATTTATCGAGTAGAAGGTTAAAGATTAGCTTTTTACTCGATTAAATTTTGATAAAAGTATAAAGACGAATCCAAATTAGTTCAATCGTGGAATTTTAGTGTTTTAAATGTGCATACTTTTGAAAAATTTCGTTTAGAACCTTCGCAAGAAAAATAAAAGATATGTAGATTATTAGGGAATGGCATTTTAAATTTTATGGTTTTTTAAATTAAATTTGATATTTTGATTATTTGATGAAATAACTAAAAATCTTAAAACCTCTATCTAATTAAGTCGAAATTTAAGATTAAATTTATTTTGCTATGAAGAAATCCCTTCTATTCCAAGCTCTCACCTAGGTTTATATCAGAATCCTTATTTTTAAATGAATAGGAACTATAACTTAGAAAATTTTTTTAGAAATTATAACTTAGTTAATTCTTCAAGGGATTTTGCAATCATTCTTTTATGAGAAATCTCAGATACAGTTTGTGCTCTTAAATATATATCCATCAAGTTTTCATCATACTTTATTCTAAGAAAATTGTTCATCCTAGATTTTTGAGATTTTCTCTTCTTGCCATCATCTTTTTCTTTGAGCATTGATTCATTTATCTCTGCTACTTTATCAACAAATGATCCTACATAATCCTTATGAACCTTTATTGAGAATGTTATATCAGTAGGTGCATAGGTATTCATTCTTTCTGCTACTTTCTTTATATCA
>JAVBPQ010000002.1:0-8656 GCA_031549525.1 Clostridiaceae bacterium
TATAGGAACAGGATATCCGAGTTTTTTCCTCTCCACAGCTTCTTCATGTATAACATCTTTAAATGCTTCTCTTAGGAGTATCTTTGTATTCTTAGAGTTTACTTTGTCACTTTCTGTGAGCTTTGATGCCACTTTAAAGACTTCTACATCAAGGAAAGGAACTCTTAATTCTAAGCAGTGAGCCATGGTCATCCTGTCAGATTTTACGAGTATATCTCCCTTTAACCAGGTTTGCATATCTATGTATTGCATCTTAACTAATTGATCTTGATCTTTGACATTGTTATATAGAGATGAAAGGGTTTTAGAATAATGATTATCTTTGTTGTAGTTTCTAAGTATTCTAGCTTTTTCTTGTTCGTTAAATATAAATGCATTTCCTACATATCTTTTTTCAAGAGGTATACAACCTCTTTTTATAAAGCTCTTACCTTTTACACCATCTGGAAGGACATTTGCAATAGTGGATAGAGCATTTTTTATAGGATTTGGAACTGTATTGAATACTTTAAGTGGTATAACTTCCCCATATATATTGTATCCGCCAAATAATTCATCAGAGCCTTCGCCAGATAGCACAGCTTTATAACTTTTAGCGCATTCTCTAGATATAAAGTAAATAGGGACTGCAGAAGGATCTGCTACAGGACCATCTAAATGCCATATTATCTTTGGTAATTCTTTCATATAATCTTCAGCAGATATTTTAATTTCAATATTATCTATTTTAAGTCTTTCAGCAGTTTCTTTAGCTTGAGATATTTCAGAGTATCCTGGTATATCAAAACCTATAGTATAGCTTTTTATCTTAGGGTCTATTTTTGAAGCTATATATGCTACTATGGTTGAATCAATACCTCCTGAGAGAAAAGTTGCAAGAGGCACATCGCTTCTCATATGGTATTCAACAGATTTTTCTATGACATTTCTTATCTCTTTTATTCTCTCATCTTTTGGCATAGGAGTAGGTTGAAATTTTAAGTCGAAATATTTTTTTACTATTGGTCTTTCATTAAAGACTTTTGTCAAAATACTGCCTGCAGGAAGCACTTTTATATGTTTTAAGATAGTGTTTGGTTCAGGAACGAATTGAAAAGTCATATAATTTTGAAGTGAAGCCTCATCTATTTCTCTTTTATATGTTGTTTCATGATACATAAAAACCTTAGATTCAGAGGCAAAATAGAGGCCATCCTTATCTTCTATGTAATAAAGTGGTTTTATACCAAATTGGTCACGACATGCAAAGAGCTTGTTTTTATCTCTGTCCCAAATCAGTATGGAAAACATCCCTCTTAAAAGATTTACAAAGTTTTCACCATGTTTATCATATAGTGAAAGTATGATCTCTATTTCAGAGCGAGTTTTAAATTTATAACCATCTTTTTTTAACTCTTCTCCCAATTCTATGTAGTTGTATATTTCACCGTTAAATATACCAGTTAGTTTTCCATCATTCCAAGTAAAAGGCTGTGTTCCATTTGCAAGATCTATAAATGATAACCTTCTAAAAGCAAAGGCTAGGTTTTCAGTTACAAATATTCCAGATGAATCAGGACCTCTATGCTTTATTACATCAGCCATTATTTCCAATTTTTCTGTATCATAGTTGTTAATTGATTTGTTTTTAAAAAAACCAACAAATCCACACAAATTGCATTTTTGCTACTTGAAAATATGAACAAATATATTTAAAAATTATTTGAAGTTTTTTAAATATATTGTTTAGTAGCTTCTCCTTTCTTTGTTTTTTTAAAACTTTCATATTTTCTTAAAAGTTTTTTATACCATTTTTTAAGAATATTTTTTAACATTGTTATATTTTATTTGTATTTATATCAAATGCTTTATATTTAAATCTACTAAAAAAAGTATCTGTTTCTAAATATAGCTTAAAGATAAATAAAAATTAAAATGTATCTGATACAATATGGTTTTAGTTTTAGTATTTTTTATTAAATACTATGTATTATATTTTTATTAATCAGTAATTAATTCTATATTTGAATAAGACGATTATATTATAACACAAAAAAACTTCTTTAAAAGCAATGTGATATTAAATAAATATAAAATTAAAATATTATATAAATAAATAGTTTACTTATTTTAATTATTTTAAACTACTATAGTAACTTTTTTTAATAAAGACTTATTTTGAGTATGGGGGGAAATTTTATGTTTATTAATAAAGATAGTATAGTTGTGTTTTGGGGAGACAGCATAACTTGTGGAAACAGAATTATGGATGATGAAAATTCACTAGGAGATGGATATGTATTTTTTATCGATACATATTTTAAATCCATTTATCCCAATTATAGTATAAAATTTATAAATGAAGGTGTCATAGGAGATGGAGTTTTAGATTTAAAGAACAGGTTAAATAATCAAATTATAGATTTAAAACCTGATATTGTGACTATTTTAATAGGAGCAAATGATATATGGAACAAATATTATGGTGATGTTTATTTAAATGAAGAAGAATTTTTCTTTCATTATGATGATATTGTTTCAGATCTTGTTTCAAATAATGTTAAAAAGATCGTGCTTATGGAGCCATTTCTCATATCTGTAAACAATGATATAAGTTCTTGGAGAAAGGAATTATATACAAAAATAGATATTGTAAGACGGCTTGCAAAGAAGTACAATTGCATATATATACCTTTAGACTCAATTTTTGGGGAATTATGTACAACCACTGATCCCCATTATTGGTCAAGTGATGGAATACATCCAAACATAAAGGGGCATTTTATTATCGCAAGGACATGGATTCAAATGATGAATGGGTGGATTTAAATAGATATAGGAGGTTGTTTTGTGTCAGAATATGTCATCAGTATTGATTGTGGTAGCCAAAGTTTCAGAGCTATGATTTTCAATGAAATTGGAGAATGTTTGTTTATCACAAAGGAAGAATTTGAACCGTATTTTTCTTTAAAGCCAGAGTTTGCAGAGCAGCATGCAGAGTTTTATTGGGAAATAATATGTAAAATATTAAAGAGATTAAAGGAAGAAAGTCATGAAGTTTGGGATAAAGTATCTGGTGTTTCCTTTGCAACCATGAGAGACACTGTACTAGCACTGGATAAGAATTACGAACCACTTAGGCCAGTTTTTGTATGGCCAGATCAGAGAATGGCAAAATGTGAGGATAAAATACCTGCAGTTGAAAATGTTGCTTTTAAAGGCATAGGTATGAAATACGCAATTGAAGTTTCAAGAAGAAAGAGCAAAGCAAATTGGATGATTGAAAATGAACCAGAGGTTTGGGAAAAAGTTGATAAATTTTGTGTGATTTCAACATATTTCAACTATAAACTAACAGGAAATATTTTAGATTCTGTTTCCAATCAGATAGGACATATACCTTTTGATTATAAGAGGTTAAATTGGCCAAAAAATTTTATGTGGTTTAGGTGGAATTTATTTGGCATAAAGAAGAGCATGCTCTGTGACCTTAAAGAGTGTGGTGAAATTTTAGGAACTGTGACTAAAAAAGCATCAGAAGAAACAGGACTTAGAGAGGGGCTTGCGGTCATAGCAGGAGGCTCTGATAAGGCGTGTGAAACTTTGGGAGTAGGTGCATTTGATGAGAGCTTTGCAAGCTTAAGCTTTGGAACTCAATCAACTATACAGGTGACATCTAACAAATATTACGAACCAATTTCATTTATGCCTTCTTATCCATCAGTGATAAGAGGTTATTATAATCCTGAGATAGGGATTTGGAGAGGATATTGGATGATTAGCTGGTATAAAAAAGAGTTTGGACATCTTGATATAGAAGCAGCAAAGAAATTAGGAACAACTGCGGAGAAGGTTTTGGATAAAGAGCTTGCAAAGATTCCGCCAGGTTGTGAAGGTCTCATGCTTCAGCCATATTGGGGACCAGGTCTTAAAACTCCTATGGCAAAAGGCTCAATAATTGGATTTGGGGATGTACATACAAGATATCACATTTACAGAGCCATAATTGAAGGTATAAATTTTGCTCTTATGGAGGGTCTTCAAAGCATTGAAAAAAAGACAGAAGTTAAGGTAGAAAGAGTAGGAGTATCAGGAGGGGGTTCAAACTCAGAAGAGGTTTGCCAAATAACCTCAAATATGTTTGGCGTGGAAGTTGTAAAGGAGAGAACTGTTGAGACATGCGGGCTTGGTTGTGCTATTAATTCTTTTGTAGGTCTTGGTTTTTATAAAGATTATGAAACTGCCGTTAAAAATATGGTTAAATATGAAAAAATATATAAACCCGAATATGAAGAATCAAAATTATATGAAGAATTATTCCATAGGGTTTATAAAAATATATATCCAAGTTTGAGCAAGCTGTATAAAGAAATTCAAAACATCACAAAATATCCTGTGATTTATGGCTAAGTATGATAAAATAATCATATAGGAGGTTTTTCAATGGGTGTTTTAGATATAATAAAAGACATAACTTTAACTTTTGAGCAAAAGCTGGTTGCTCTTGCAAAAGAGGCAGAAAACAGCATAGATGTTTTAAATATTTCAGATGAAACTCAAAACTTAAGGGATATAGGGATCATATGTGACCTGTTTGAAGGAAATGCTCCATATAGGCCAAGATATATTTTACCTGATTACGATTTATTTATGAAAAAAGGATGCGAGTTTTTAAGACTCTCTCCACCATGCGATATTTGGGAAGCTATCAATAATCTTTTAATTTTATATAAGCATATTCCTTCAATAACAACTATGCCAGTATTTGTTGGAAGTCTAGATTATCTTCTTGAGCCATTTATTGATGATGAAGATGAAGCTTATAGAGCTATTAAATTTTTACTCATACATTTAGACAGAACTATCACAGATTCATTTTGCCATGGTAATATAGGACCTCTAGATACCAAGGCAGGGAGGATAATATTAAAAGTAGAAAGAGAGCTTTTCGATGCTGTACCAAATTTAACATTAAAGTTAAATAAAGATACCCCAGATGATTACGTCATTGAAGGTATAAAGACAGCTCTTAAGGTAGCAAAGCCAAGTTTTGCAAATCACGAAATGTTTGTAAAAGATTTAGGAGAAAATTATGGCATAGCAAGTTGTTATAATGGACTTACTATAGGAGGAGGAGCTTTTACCCTTGTTAGGCTTGTTCTCTCTAAATTAGCTCCTATGGCAGATGATGTAGATGATTTTTTAAGAATTATCCTTCCTAATGCTGTAAACTTAATGGCTGATTATATGGATGAGAGAATAAGATTCATAATGGAGGAAAGCGGATTCTTTGAAACCAATTTTCTTGTAAAAGAGGGGTTTATATCTAAGGATAAGTTTACTGGGATGTTTGGAATGGTAGGACTTGCTGAATGTGTAAATCATCTTTTAGCTAAATTATCAAAAAGATTTGGTCATGATAAAGAGGCTGATGAATTAGGGATTCAAATAGTAAAGAAGATAGAAGATGTATTAAATCAAAGAAATAATCCTTATTGTATAGTTTCAGATGGGAAATTTTTGCTCCATGCTCAAGTTGGAATAAGTGATGATTTTGGAGTAAGCCCAGGATGCAGAATACCAATTGGCGAGGAACCAGATTTAAAAGAGCATATTATACAAGCTGGTATGTTTCATCCATATTTTCCAAGCGGAATAGGTGATATATTTCCATTTGATGAGACAACATCAAGAAATCCTGAATATATTTTGGATATTATAAAAGGCGCATTTATCCATAATATGAGATATTTTTCTATTTATGAAGATAGTGCAGATGTAATAAGGATTACAGGATATCTTGTAAAAAAGAGCGATATGGAAAAACTTAAAAATAAAGAGCAGGTGCTTCATGACACAGTAGCTCTTGGGCTAGGTGCAAGTGAAAGCGGTAAAATTTTAAATAGAAGGGTTAGAAATGATAAAGGGTAGGGTAAATAAGCTCATACCCTTTAGCTCTGTAGATGGACCTGGAAACAGGTTTGCAATATTTTTACAAGGGTGTAATTTTAATTGCACATACTGCCATAATCCTGAAACCATAAATCATTGTAATAACTGTGGAAATTGTATTTCTCATTGTAAATATGGAGCGCTTTATTTAAATGCTGCTGAGGTAATTTGGGTAAAAGAAAGATGCATAGGTTGTGATGAGTGCATAAAGAATTGCAAATATAATTCCACACCAAAAATATTAGAACTTTCTCACTTTGAGGTCATGGAAGAGATTTATAAATCCATTCCTTTTATAAGAGGAATAACCGTATCAGGGGGAGAATGTATGCTGCAGCATTCTTTTCTTACAGAATTGTTTGCACTTTGTAAAATAGAAGGATTAACTTGTTTTATAGATTCAAACGGAAGCATACCTTTTTGGAATTTAAAGAAATTGATGGAGTTAACAGATGGGGTTATGCTAGATGTTAAAGCATTTTTAGATGAAGAGCATATGATGATTGCAAATAAAAGCAACAAAACTGTATTAGAAAATCTTAAATATCTTTTAGATGAAAAAAAACTCTATGAAGTGAGGACAGTTGTAGTTGAAAATTTATTTGACTGTGCAAAAACAGTAAAAGATGTCTCTAACCTTATATCAAATAGTGAAATAATATATAAATTGATAAAATATAGACCTTTTGGAGTTAGGGATGAATTTAAAAAGAAACTGAAAATTCCTTCCGATGCTTTTATGAATGAACTTAAAAACATTTGTTTATTAAATGGTGTTAAAAATGTCATTATAGTATAAAGGCTAAATTAAAAATATTGATAATGCTCAAAACAATCATTAGATCGATGGTTATTTTGAGCATTATTTAATTTAAGTAAGATAATAATTATTGAATTTGTTTTAAAAAAAACATAATGAACATATTAATTAAGTAAATCAATATAAATGGTGTTCTTATGTTTTCCAATTTTAGCAAAATATTATTAGGAGTTTTTATATGCTCTTCAGCATTTTTAGCAGCATCTTGCGCTCCATCTTTAAAGGCCATATCCTATAAAGATGCTGTATATAAATTAACTGAGAGCAATAAAAATACATTTACTTATACAAATTCAAATAATGAGACGATAATATGTACATTTAATTCAAATGTATTTTATTACAATAATTTTACATTACAAATGGGAAGCGATTTATATAAGGTGAGCATGTTTGGAAAGTCTTGCAAAATAGTATTTCCAACAGGAAGAGCATTGACAACATATTACAATGATAAATACGAGCTTACTACTATGACATCTCCTGAAAAATTATATCCTGCAACTGATGCTGAAGTAGTAGATTTAGCATTAAGGGCTTATGCAGCAAGGGGTATAAAATATATAGGATGGGTTTATATAGCTATAATATCTGCTATAATGTTCTTTGCCTATTGCATATGGAAAATTACAGGAAGTAATACTGCAAAAAGTACCTATAGGGCCTATGGAAAAAAGAGATATTATGCACAACCAGGATATTCAAAATATAAAAGATCATTTTATAACAATGATTACTATAAGAAAAGGCCAGCTAGTGGAAATGTGTATACAAATACAGATAGAAGATGGTACAATAAGGATGTTAAAACGAAAAGCAATAAGATGTACTATGCAATAATAAATATAGTCATACTTGTTTTGATTGGCGCTTTAATTTATATGGTATTTTATATGTAGATTTTAAAAAAAGAGGTTATATATGAATAAATTTATTAAAAAATACAACTATATACTTGCAACGCTGTCTTTGAGCATTTTTATAATTGCTTTTATACCAAACATTGTACTCTCTAGTAAATTTTTTTACAATTTACATATTGATGCTTTAAAAATACAAAATAATATAGCCCTTACAAAAGATGAGATAGAGAATAATTATAGTGTTTTGATAGATTATCTAACTAAAAAATCAATAAAAAAGCTTAGTTTTCCTGACCTAACAATGTCAAATGAAGGTGAAATTCATTTTGAAGAAGTTAAGGAAATATTTCTAAAGTTAAAGACTATTTCTTTTATAAGCGGGATTTTTGCAATAATATTATGTTTTATAGAATTATACAATAATAATTTTAAATTCTTAAAATTAACTTCCATTGGTATATTGTTACCTGTTATTTTACTTGGTGTAGCTTCTTTAATAAACTTTGATGGACTTTTTATAATGTTTCACAAGTTAGTTTTTAAAAATGATTTTTGGATATTCGATGTGAGAGTGGATCCTGTAATAGCAATGCTTCCTGAAGAATTTTTTTTAAACTGTCTTTTATATATATTATTTTTAATTTTTCTTTCTTCTTTTTTATTGTTTTTGGTATATAAAAGGCTCAAAAGAGTTAAAATATAGCATCAGAATTGATATTTTTTAAATAAACATTACCTAGTGTATCCGTATAAGAAAAATTGAGAAAACAAAAGAAATATGAAGTAATATTAAAATAATATCGTTAAATGACGGATATCAACTATACATTGTTTATAATTTGTGATAAACTAAAGAAGTTGTTTGACGAACCAATCAGTTCTCAAGCACAGATACAAATTCGATCCTTGAAAATTGAACAGAGTAAGGAAAAAAAGAACAAAACCAGGAAAAGTAAGAGCAAAAGGATTAAAACAAGAGAGTTTGATCCTGGCTCAGGACGAACGCTGGCGGCGTGCCTAACACATGCAAGTCGAACGAGGT
>JAVBPQ010000194.1:0-9992 GCA_031549525.1 Clostridiaceae bacterium
TGGCTAGAGCATTCGGTTCATACCCGAAGTGTCGTAGGTTCAAGTCCTATTTCCGCTACTTACTACTTAAAGACTTACAATTATTTTGTAAGTCTTTTTATCCATATTACCATATTTTACTTTTAATATTATTTATGTAAGGGATGAACTTGTATGGGCAGAACTGAGATGGGTGCATTAGGGAATAAAAACTTTCGATATTTTTTTATGGGACAATTTATTTCTCTAATGGGAACGTGGATGCAAAGCTCAGGTCAATCTTGGCTTGTGCTTAGTTTAACGAATTCTCCTTTATTGCTAAGTCTAGTTCCAGCTTTTCAAACCCTTCCAATGTTTTTATTCTCTATATTTGCAGGTGTTATAATAGATAGATATAAAAAGAAAAAATTGCTTTTAATAACTCAAACAGCATCTATGATTCTTGCTTTTTCGTTATCATCTTTGGTTTTATTTGGACACATAAAATATTATCAAATAATTGTACTTGCCACTATGCTTGGTATAACAAATACCATTGATAATCCCACAAGGCAGACTTTTGTGAGGGATATGGTGGGTGATGATAATATTTTAAGTGCTATTGCATTAAATAGCTCTTTGATAAATTTTGCACGCATAGTAGGACCTTCTATTGCAGGTATTATGATGGGTTGGGTTGGAGCTGGATGGTGCTTCTTTATAAATGGTGTAAGTTTTATACCTGTTATATATGGTATTTATAAGATAGATATAGATGGAGAGCCAAAAGCTTTAAATAATAAAAATGGTGTCTTTAAGGATATAAAAGAAGGATTTATCTATATAAAATCTAATTTTGAACTTATATTAACTATTATGTTGATTGGAATAGTGTCCTGCTTTCTTTTTAATTTTAATGTAATAATACCAATTATTGCAAAGGAAAAATTAAATATGGATGCTACAGGCTATGGTATGCTAATGGCAGCAATGGGACTTGGTGCCTGTATAGCAGCCGTATTTGTAGCAAGATATAATAGAAAGATTAAAATTAAATATGTTTATATGCTTGGAATAATAGAAGCACTGCTTTTTATATTGCTTAGTTTTACAGATAGCATAGCTTTAAATATTATAATAATAGTATTTATAGGAGCTGCCATGGTTTTATTTTCATCCATTGCAAATACTAATGTTCAACTTATGTCACAGGAAGAATATAGGGGGAGAGTGATGAGCATATATACACTTGTATTTATTGGAATTACCCCTATTGGAAGTACTTTAACTGGTCAGCTTATAACTTTATATAAAATTGATTTTGCCTTAATAATTTGCTCATTTATTTGTATTATTTTAGTTATTCTGCTAATTTTATTAAGAATTAGATATTTGAAAATGAAATAAAAAAGAATATTCATATGTTAACATATTTACACAAATGCATTTTTAATTAAATTTAAAAATTGAGTATAATTTAAAATAAAAAGCATAAAATAGAATTGTCCCCTTCAAATAACATGTAGTAGGAGATGATTCAACTTATGAGAAAGAGTAGTGCTTTTGTTTCTATTGCATTAGTTGCAATGTGTCTCACTGCTTGCTATCCATATGCAACAAGAGTAGAAGATGGTTATGGTGGAAGAGCAGGTAATATATACAATAATAGGACTGTGGTATTAAGGGACAATAATAATAATGTTATTGTAGATGGTGACTATACATTTACTAGCGATATAGTCAATAGATATTCACTGAACGATATAAATGTTGTAAAAAAAGGTATGACCTATGATGAACTAGTTACTTCAGCTGGTTTTGATCCTTATTTTTATGATACAGGAGAAGGTATAGTAGTAAATCATAAAATTGATGGGACTGGTTACTATTTTAACAATGGTAAAGTTATGAAGGTAGTGTTTAGAAATGGAAAAGTTGAGAAAATAATCTACTAGATAAAGCAGAGGTTCACCTCTTAAACTAAAGAATTTAGATTAAGAGGTGAGCTTTTTTAATTAAATTGGAGGTGTTTAAAATGAAAAAAGTAGTTTATATCCTATTACTGTTATCCTTAGCTTTTATTCAGGTTGGGTATGCAAATGATGTGATTGATGATAAGGGAATTAAAAATAAACTTCTGATTGAAGCTTTAGACGAATATGGATATGATGACCCTATAAAAACTTCTATGGTCTGGGCAAAAGGTCTTAAGGAAAGATCCGGAGCATTGCAATATTCTACTCTATCTAAAAATCTTAAAAAGGAATATGTATTAAAATTAGATGAAATAGCCCCTAATTGGGTTACAAGAGTTTCAAGCCCTTGGGTTGAAAACTATAATTTAATCTGCATGACGAAAATATCTGATGAGTTGTATTATATAAAGATAAGAATTTTTACTAAAACATCTGCAGGACCTTATGAAAATTATGATGTTATGCTTAAACTTATAAAAGAAGAGGAATTTTTTAAAATAGATGAAATAAAAGCTCCCAGTCATATGGAAGCTTACATGTATTAAGTTTAAGTAGTTTAAATTATACATAAGAATATATTTAGAGCAATTTATCGTTGCTCTAAATATATTTTTTCAAAGTCTTTTTCGTTTATATACTCCCCTTTAAAATATTTTGTATATTTTCCCATGTAATCAAGGGGCAGGCTTAAAAAAAGCTTTATAAATTCAATTTCAAGATTGAAGATCTTTGGTCTAAATCTTTTTATAAAATCTTCAGGGTCAAAATTAAATCTTTTTATTATTTTCAAAAAGCTCACACATCTGAGTTCCATCGTTGGAATAGAGAAATCTACAAAATAAACCTCGCCATCGCTATAAGAAAGGTACATCTTATCTACATTAAAATATTGAATATTTTCAGGGTAGCTATTTATTTTAAGTTCTGTATACATATCTGTAATTTTATCTATATGTTCATTGAGCACTTCATGAAGCTTAAAATAGTTTCGTATAAATTTTTCTTCAATGCTGGTTTTAAATATTTTATCTGATATTTCAAAATATCTATCTTCAAGCATCATCTTATTTTTTATGAATGTGTCTAGAAAGTTATTATCTCTTACAAATCCAATTGGCACATTTACACATGCTTTAAAATATTTTTTGAAGGTATTAATTATCTCCTCTTTATGATTTTGGTCTTCTGCACTAACTTTAATTCCATTTGGAAATGAAAGCAAATAAAAATTATTAAATGATATCTTACTATTTTTTGTCCTTATAAGATCACAAGTATTTGGGAAGTGTTTCTTTAGTTCATTAAAATAATAAATGTATCTTTCTAGTTCTTTTGGGTCTTCATTTGATGTTTTTAAAAAGTAGTTCATGCCATTAGTACCAATTAGAAAAAAACCATTTTTATGTGGATAAAATTCACTTATGGAAATATTCCATACATCAAAGAAATAATCAGTAAAATTGTACTTAAATAAATTCATATAATGATTCACCATCTTGAAGAATAGCATTCTTAAATTTATCTATATGAACATTTTGCTCATAATATGCTTTATTTTCAAAATATCTTTTGGTGTTCTTTATGAATTTTGATGGATAAGATAACATTGTTATTATAAAATCTACACTTAAAGAGGTAAGATCTTTTATTTCGCAGTAGTATTTGCAGTACTTAGGTATATTTTCATATGGGATTTTTTTCTTTATTTTGCTTAAGAATTGAATCGCATCCATCTCTAGCATGTTATATCCTATAGATTTTATATCTATGATTTTTATTTTTTCTTCTTGTTTTAAATTATCATAGTTTACTTTACCTAATGTAATTTCTTTATTTGTCATAGATCTTTTTATAAGGGATTTATATTTTGATGATTTTAATTCTTCATTGCATATTTCTGCGCGCCTTATTAAGATATGTCCAACATTTAAGATGATGTTTTCATATTCATTTTTTGGACCGTTCTCTAAAAGTTTATTGTAAAATTTTTTTACGGTTTTTAAGTTTTTATTAAAATTTTCAGGCTTTTTCCATACAAAGCTTTTAAATGAGTAAAAATACTTTGGATCATAATTTTTAAGTATAATTTGGACCTTACCAATAAGATCTAAATGATTTTTAATATCCTCATCTGAATAATTTCTTTTTTCAATATTTGAGAAGTTTTTAACTATTATAATATCATTGGATTGTAGGTAGTTTAAAAAATCCACCTAGAGACCATCCCCTTTTATCAATAAATTAATGAATTCATTTCTATCATCCAAATCATCTAAGAATCTATGCAACTTTTTTAAAAATACTTCTTCGTTCCAAGGCTGATGTTCACAAAAATATTGAAGTCCAACTTGCCAAAAGGGTTGAGGGAATGTCATAAAATTGCACATTGTAATTAACTCTTCTTTACTTATCTTTATATAAAAAGAGTAATTGTTTATTATTTCATATGCTTTATCAACATCCCAATATCCATATCTCATGCTCCTTAATATAAGACTCGATAAATCATGCAGGTGGGAATCTAATATACAATAGTCAAAATCAATAGTATAAGCTTTTTCATTGTTTATTAAAATATTGTGATTAGCATAATCATGATGACAAAACTCTCTAAGTTTAACATGTTCCTTCATTATACTAATATATTCAGAGTTTATTAAATTATCACAAGCTTTTTTTGCAATGTCTATTGATTTATCTATATTTTCTAAATATATTGTTTCAAATTCAGTTTTGTCTTGTTTTTCTTTTATTAATTCTTTAAATCTCTTTAGTTGCTCTGTTTTATTTAAGAAATTTGGTATCCATTTAAACCAGTTTGAGATATTGTGAATAAAATCGTACTTAGAATTAAAACATCTGCTTGAAAGGTGTATATTTGCAAGATTTTCCGTAGCAATTTTTAAATCAAAGGGATTAAAAAAATTGCACAATCTTCCATTTAAGTATTTCATCAAATATACGTTTTTACCTTCTAAAGATATGAATGATTTTTTTTCTTTTGTGAAAATTAGCTTTGGAATGGAGTAAAATCCATTTTTATCTAGATGTTTAAATACCTCAAGGATGAAGAGAAATCTACTTTCAGTTTCATTTACGATTTTTAAAATAAAAAATTCATTTCCATCATATATTTTAAATACATTTTTAATCTTCTCAATACTTTTAGGAGTTATATCATAGTTATTTTTAACAACACTTTCTATATCCATACTTTCCTCCAAAGTAAAATTATTTTTAGTATATTCATATATTAATAGTTTGGTTAAAATGTAAAATTAATGGATAAATTTGTAATATATAAACTGGAATCAAGTATAAATATTTTATAGTATTATTTTAGGAGAAATATATGAAAATTGCTTTTGATGGGCGTGGGATAAATTGGTATGCGGGAACAGGGATTGGAGTATATGGTTTAAATATTATAAAGAGCATTTTAAATATAGATAAAGAAAATAATTACCATATATTTTGGTGCGGTGGAAATTTTGAGGAGATAAGCTATCATAACACCAATTTTGTATTGAGTTCAAAAAAACAACATAAATTCTTTGAGAATTTTTATTTTCCTCAGTATATAAACACAAATTTTATTGATGTATATCATCTTCCTCAAAATGGTCTTGGACTTTCTGAAAATGTACTTGCTTATAAGGTAATTACACTTCACGATATAATACCATACACTATGCCTGATACAGTTGGAAAAGGATATTTGAATAAATTTATAGAAAATATACCTAAGATAATAAAGCTTGCAGATGCTATAATAACTGTTTCAGAATTCTCTAAAAATGATATATGCAGATTTTTCCCTTATTCTAAAGATAAGATATATGTTATACCCCTTGCTGCTAATGAGAATTTTAAGAAACATAGAAAGGACTATTGCAGAGCCTATCTTTCTGAGATGTTTGGTATTGAAAAAGATTTTATATTATATATTGGTGGATTCAGCCCAAGAAAAAATGTTCCAATGCTTATAAAAGCTTTTTCACTTGCTAAAAAAGATTTTAAAACTCCTCATAATTTAGTGATAGTTGGTTCTCACAAAGATCAAATGACTCAATTGCATGCGATGGTAAGTGAGTATAAGCTTGAGGATGATGTTATATTTACGGGGTATGCTTCAAATGATGAGCTCCCTCTCTTCTATAGCGCCTGTGATTTGTTTGTATATCCTTCTTTATATGAAGGGTTTGGGCTTCCTGTACTTGAAGCTATGAACTGCGGAGCACCTGTCATTGCAACTAATTGTACATCTATACCTGAAGTTGCAGAAGATGCTGTAATCTATATAACAGGATCCGATGATATTGACCTTTCTAATAAAATTATAGATGTGGTAAATAATAGTGCGAAAAAAATACTCTATTCTGAAAAATCTATCAAAAGGGCCGCAGCATTTAGCTGGGAAAAGACTGCTAAGATGACCATAGATATTTATAAAAAAAGCAAAGAGTTATAAAAGTATAAAAATAATTTTCATTACGTAAAATATTTAGGCTGTTTGCATTGCGTACAGCCTAAAATTTATATATTAAGATAAGCTCTTATGGGTATTTTGGGTATGCATTTCCATTTTGAATTTTACTCCAATATCGCTGTTTTCAATGCTAAAATTTATTGAACAAACTTTGAATATCTCCTTTACAATATATAAACCTAGCCCATTTCCTCCAGTATTTCTGCTCCTTGATTTATCTTCTCTGTAAAATGGCTCAAAGAGCTTATCTTTATTTTTTTCATCTATTTTTGAACCTTCATTTTCTATAGATAGGAGTAAGTTATTATCTTCTTTACAAGCTTTAATAAATATATTTTTCCCTTCGTCTGTATATTGAATTGCATTTAATATTATATTTGATATGGCTTTTGTTATGAGCTTTTTATCAGAATAAATTGAAAAATCTAGGTTTTCTGCGTTGATTTTTATATCCTTTATTTCAATCTGATATTCATAAGCCATTAAGATATCTTTTATAAGGGAATTTAAATCTATATTTTCTTTGCTTAATATCAAAGACTCACTGTCTATATAAGATACATCGATGAGTTCTTTTACAAGAATAGAAGTCCTTCCCATTAATCTTCTGCATTCTCTTAAATACTTATCTCGGTCTTTATATATGCCTATTTCATCTATCATACCCTCTAGTATACCGCTTGCACCTGCAATGGGGGTCTTTAGTTCGTGGGACACTGCTGCCATAAAATCGCTTTTAAACTTTTGAAGCTCTTTAACATGTTCCATCTCAACCTTTAATTTTTCATTGGATTCTTTTACTTCTTCGATAGTGTTGTAAAGATTTTCATAGAGCAGGTTTAAATTTTTAGCAAGGCTTCCTATCTCATCTTCTTCTCCATAATATGCCTTTTCACAGTATTCCATATTTGCCATTTTATTTGCAGTATCTGAAATTTTAAGTATGGGATTTGTTATCCTCTTTGAGTATATAAATGACCCTATGGCAGCGATAATTATTGAGAACAATATGGCATATGGAAGCATCTTCAAGAGAACCTCCCTTGCCTCTGTTATGGGTTGGAGGTTTGAAAAGACTACTAAGTTCACATTTGAATTTGGTAAATTTCGGGTTGTTTCCATGGTTTGGCTACTTTGCTTTACAAAATTCTTAAGCTCGATTATAGCTCCAAGATTACTAACAGGTATTCCGTTTTCATCTACTGGAATGACAAATAGATTATTGGTAACCATAAAATCATTGATTATATTATTATAAAAGTTTATATTTGATTTTTTAAGAGCTACTATAAGTTCATCTGCTTGTTTTTCAAGGTTTGATTTTTTGAGATTATAATAAAATGTTGGTAAAAAAGAGTATAGAGCTATATAGGTTGTGAGCACAACCACTAAAACCAGTATTAGGGTAAATAAAAACGTCTTCATCCATATACTCTTTTTAACCATCTCTACACCACCTTATCTATCATATATCCTACACCTTTTAAGGTTTTAATTATATCGAAGGGGAGCTTCTTTCTTAAGTTCTTTATATGGGCATCTACTATCCTGTCATCTCCATAGAAATCATACCCCCAGACCTTATCTAAAAGCTTTTCACGGGTTAAGACTTTCCCCATATTTTCTCCAAGTATCCTTAAAAGTTCAAATTCTTTTACAGTAAGCCCTAAGTCTTCTTTATTGTAGTATGCTCTAAAAGAATTAAAATCTATATAAATATCTCCAATGTACATATCCTCTTTTAAAACCTTTCCGCATCTTCTTAAAACTGCTTCAACCCTTTTTATTAAAATGTTAGGGGAAAAGGGCTTTGTTACATAATCATCTGCCCTTAGGTTAAATGAATCTATTTGATTTTTTTCATCTCCTAGAGCAGTTAGCATTATTATTGGTATATCTGAACTCTTTCTAAATTCACTTAAAAGAGTTAAACCACTTATTTTAGGAAGCATTATATCTAAGATGATAAGATCAAACTTTTTATCATTAAATTTATCAAGGCCTTCTTTACCATCTTCTGCACCCTCAACATAATAGTTGACACTTCTTAGGTATTCGCACACTATTTCTCTTAAATTTTTATCATCTTCTATTACCAATATTTTATTTTTCAAAATCATCACCTTCTTTCTTTAATATTATCAAATTTTTGTGAATTGCATATGAAAATAAGTATTATTGTTAAGGGATATTTGCTACTTGCATATGTTAAAAATACTCCTACTTGGCTATTTTTCCTAATGCTATCGCACAATTTACATTCCATATAATTGATGTAAAACATGTTTGAACATCTAACTATTATGAGCGAGACTCTTTTTACATTCCACATAGTTGATATAAAACTCGTCTTTTAGGTCTTTTTTTGATTGTAATGATTATACATATATTGAATATTATTTGTAGGAGTTATTAAAATGAATATGGACTTAGGTGAAGAAAGATTAAAAGAAAATGAAGAGATTAGAGAAGAGCTTCTTCGTGAATCTAACTATAAAGATGGTGTTAATTTCTTTAAAAGATTCGACTATATTCCCATAGATGAGTTGCATGAAATGCCACCTCATCTTAATTTTTTCAGAAAACCTTCCTCTCAACAGTTATTAGACCTCATAACCTCTCTAGAATGCATGGGCTTAATTACTCCCCTCCTTGTCATGAAAGAAAAGGATGAACCTGGATATATGGTGGTTTTAGGAAGAAGCAGACTTATGGCTTTGACTAAGCTCTATAAGGAGACTAACCTTGAAAAATATGAAAAAGTGCCATGCCTTATCTTAGAGGAAGATGATATAGATTACCTCATGCTTCAGCATATAGTAATAGATAGCAATATGCAATATAGAACCATTGATAAAGCTACTTTAATAAAGGCAGTTATCATTCAGCGCAAGCTTTTGGTTATGTCAAAACAATATAGAGGAGAATTTAATGTCACTCGCACCTTGGCTACAAGGTTTCAAATTTCAAGAAGCACTGTAGAGGATTATCTATCTATCGACAAATTGCATCCTGATATACAAAATAAGGTATTTAAGCACAAAATGACTCTAAAGGTTGCAAAGGCTTTATCAAAGGTAGATCATGAAAAGCAGTTATTTATAGTAGAAACACTAGGAGATAAAATACATGATTTTGAAAAGGTTAATTCTTTAGTAGGGTATAATCCAAATAAACCAAGCAGAGTGCTCGATCCTAAAACAAATACTTTAGTTTTTGATACATGGGAAAATAAAGTTCAAAGAGTATTGAAGATGACCCCACCAATGACTTCGATAAATCTCAATATAGCAAGCGGAGCTGCTTCTGAAACTTTACTTGCAATACTAAAAGCAAGAAAATCCTATGCTATGGAAGAGATGAGGACATATCCTAAGGATAACTCCAATGAGTTTTTTAGAATAACCATAAACAAAAACCATATGCAGCAATATGTTGATGCAGGTCTATTAGATAAGGAAGTTTTAGATAAGATAAAAGAAAAAAAGTTTAAAGATATCCAGATGCACTGATAAAATTTTAAATTTGAATTTCTAAAGAGTCTAAAAAAATCTAAAAAGGAGGAATGG
>JAVBPQ010000066.1:0-16007 GCA_031549525.1 Clostridiaceae bacterium
CATATCCTTTCTTTGATAATACTAGCGTGATTGCTGCTGTCAATGTCGTTTTTCCATGATCTACGTGCCCTATTGTTCCTACATTTACGTGTGGTTTATTTCTTTCAAATTTTACCTTTGCCATTATTTTTTCCTCCTTAATAAATCTCTAATACTTTTGGAGCCCATAACCAGGATTGAACTGGTGACCCCCACCTTACCAAGGTGATACTCTGCCAACTGAGCTATATGGGCGAAAAAGCGGGAAACGGGATTCGAACCCGCGACACCTAGCTTGGGAAGCTAGTGCTCTACCACTGAACTACTCCCGCATTTTAATATAATATATACAATTATTCAATTTAATATTTTAATACCTTAATGCATTTTTGTCAACCTACATTATAAATTATCCAAGCATTTTTCCAATTTTCTTTTTACTCTTTGTAAGGCATTGTCGATGGACTTAGCTTGCCTTTGAAGCTTTAGTGCAATTTCATGATAACTTTTACCAGAAAGATAATATGTCAATACTTCAAGCTCTAAACTAGATAAGGATTCATTCATCTCATCTTGTAAGATCTTCAATTTTTCCTTGCTAACTACAATCTCTTCAGGATCATAGTTTTTATTTAATATAAGTGTATCTTCTAAAGTCTTTTCTGATTCCTCATCATAAAGTGGTTTATTTATGGAAATATATGTATTTAACGGTTTGTGTTTTTGCCTTGATGCTGTCTTTATAGCAGTTATTATTTGTCTTGTTATACAAAGCTCTGCAAACGCTTTAAAGGAGGAGAGTTTATCAACTTTAAAATCTCTTATAGCTTTAAATAATCCAATCATGCCTTCTTGATATATATCTTCTCTATCAGCTCCGATTAGAAAATAACTCTTAGCTTTCGATTTAACAAAGTTTTCGTATTTGTTTATTATATATTCCTGAACTTCATAATTGCCTTCTTTTGCAAGTAGTACGAGCTCTTCATCTAAATATTCATTATATTTTTTTCTAATCTCAGCATAATTTTTATCACTCATATTTACTTATCCTCCCATAAAATTTTTCAATGGTAAAAATTTTATTCATCTCTTAATTTCTTTAACTTTTTTACAACCTCTGCACCTAATAAATCTTCAATTGCAGTTTTATTATCTGAATATTTTTTATTTATGTTTTTTCTAATATTGTTCTCATTAAATTTTACCTCTTGATAAAATTCTTCAGAAGTCATTGTAGATGCTCCATTTTTTAAGACCACTTGTTTTTCAATATTATCTGAAGTTACTACCCGTATATTATACTTATTTCCAATTTTATTTATTGTCTTTTCAATATAAGCGTCTGCCGTTTCACCTTGTTTTGTAAAAATAATTGATAAATTTTTATTTACTTCCTCCTTTGTAAGAACCTTTTTATCGCTCAAATATGCATCAAATACTACATAAATTTTACACCCTTTAAAAGATGAATAATTTATCAATATATCTATTAATTTACTTCTAGCAAGTCCATAATTTATTTTTTTTAAAGCTTTTAATTCTTTCCAGGCATTTATCACATTGTATCCATCCACAAATATATACTCCATAATAAAGTCTAAGTATTTCTTATCCTATTTATATCATACATCAATATTCCTGCAGCTACAGATGCATTTAAACATTTTATTTTACCATACATTGGTATTTTAACAAGTATATCACATTTTTCTTTAGTGAGTCTACTTATTCCCTTGCCTTCATTCCCTACCACAAGGGCTATTGACCGTTTATAATCAACTTTATAGCTAAATTCTGATGCATTTATATCACTTCCATATATCCAAAAGCCTTCTTTTTTAAGATCATCTATGGTAGAATTTAAATTGTTTACAATGCATATTTTGATATGTGACACTGCTCCTGCAGATGCTTTAAAAACAGAAGCACTTATATGAGAACTTCTCCTTTTAGGTAATATCACTCCATGTACTCCAAATACTTCAGCAGAACGTATAATAGCTCCAAGATTATTAGGGTCTTCTATTTCATCTAAAACCAATAAAAAAGGATCCTCTTCTTTGTTTTTCGCATAATTTAAGATTTCATCAAGCGAACTATACTTATAAGGAGTGATTTTTGCAATGACACCTTGTGTTTTTTGCCCATCACTCATAGTTTCAAATTTTTGTTTATCAAGTTCTATTATTTTTATACTTTTAGAATTTAACATCAATTCTTTGAAAAAACTCTTCTCAATACCACTATGTACATATATCTCTTCTATTATACATTTATCTAATTCAAGTAGCTCTAAAATTACATTTCTTCCATATATTAAATTTTCAGTCCGATTTTTTTCATATCTGTTTTTCATTTTTTTTGTCCTCATCTAACAAATAATCTATTGTCATTTTCATAATAATATCTATTCTATCTTTATCACCTTTAAAATACAAATAGCCTAACAGACTCTCAAAACCAGTTGAAATTCTATAATTAACTATAGATGTACTCTTTGCTGATGAATTAGATTTAGAATTTCTCCCCCTTTTAAAAATATCCATTTCTTCTTCTGTTATTTCACTCATTATGTGATTAAAAGCCATGTATTGATATTTTGCACTTACAAGTTTAATCGCTGTTTTATGGAGTTTATTTACATTTAAATCATAATTAGATAATATGAGATATTCTCTTACATATTTTTCATAAATTACATCTCCCATATATGCAAAGACCAAAGGGCTTACATTGTTCATTTTTGATATGTCTATTTTAAAATTCATAAATACCAAACTGCAAAAATCTTACTTATGCAGAAAGTAACAACTCCTTTTTATAGCTTTTTTAAAAAACAAGAATAATTGCAACAATAAAACCTCAATATTTAAACTTTCAATCAGGGCTTTTTAAGCCCTGAAATTATTTCAATGTGTCACATTTTACCTTCATTTTGCAAAAATACTTTTGCCATACATAAATCTTCTTTGGTTGTAATCTTAATATTCTCATAATTTCCCTGATATATATATATTTTTTTTCCATATTGTTCAATTATAGATGTATCATCAGTAAAATCTTCTAAAAAACCCTTAAACTTTTCAAAAGCTTCTTTAATTAATTCACACTTAAAACATTGAGGTGTTTGAATGGAAATTAACTCATCTCTATTTAAGGTGTATTTTATAAAATTATTTTTATTGATTATTTTTATTGTATCTTTAAGCTTTACTCCACATGCTGATGCTCCAAACATCCAAGCATATTTTATACCTTCTTCAATATTTTTATCAGTGACAAAGGGTCTTACTCCATCATGAATCACCACAATATCACAATAACCAGAGTTTATTTCGTTTAAACCATTATATACAGATAGCTCTCTAGTTTTTCCTCCTTGTACTATCTTTGCAACCTTTGTAAAGTTATACAAATTTACAATTTCATTTCTGCAGTACTCTATATCTTCCATAGGAGATACAAGAATTATTTGCTGTATTAAATTATTTAATTGAAATTTTCTTATAGTATGATATAAAATTGGTTTATCTTCTATTTTTAAATATTGTTTTTTAACAGATGATTTCATTCTGCTACCACTGCCTGCACAGACTATAATGGCACAGTTATTATCCACAATTTATCACTCACCTAATAAGTTTTATAAATCAATAATCTTGTTTTGCTTTCCCAAAAATCATTCTACCTGCAGAAGTTTGCAAAACTGATGTAACAATTACACATATTGTATCACCTATATATTTTCTGCCTCCTTCTACTACAATCATAGTTCCATCATCTAAGTAACCTATTCCTTGATTTGCTTCTTTACCATCTTTTATCACTTGCATTGTCATTTCTTCACCAGGTATCACTACAGGTTTTACTGCATTTGAAAGATCATTTATATTTAAAACACATACTCCCTGTACTTCTGCAACTTTGTTTAAATTATAATCATTTGTAAGAACCTTTGCATTTAAAACCTGAGCAAGTTTTAAGATTTTTGCATCAACTTCATTTATATCATTAAAGTCTTTGTCTACAACCTGAACCTCTATCTTAAGCTCTTTTTGAATCTTATTAAGTATATCAAGTCCTCTTCTTCCTCTTGTTCTTTTTAAAGAATCTGATGAATCAGCTATATGCCGTAATTCAGTGAGAACAAAATTAGGTATGATTAGTATTCCTTCAACAAATCCAGTCTGACATATATCAAATATTCGTCCGTCTATTATAACTGAAGTATCTAAAATCTTATGATCTTGTTTATTTATATTTTTTTTATCTTTTGTTTGAGATACTTTTCTCATATTGGCAAATAAATTCATAAAATCATCTTTTTTCTTAATTGATATGTTAGCAAATGTAAGTGCTAAAATCACTGATATCATCGCTAAAACCACATTTAAGACGATATTTTTATTCATGAACCATATAAAAAATAATAAAGACAATAATAAACCTACTAATGCTCCAAGGAGTCCAAACAATATTTCTGATGTTGACATCTTTTGTATTGTATTTTCCACGTAAATTTTAACATTAACTATTAATTTACTAATCCATTTTGAAAGAATAAATGCCATAAGTCCAATTAAAATTATAATAATAACATAAAATGATATTACAGTAACAACATTTTTATTTATAAATTCAATAATCTTAAAATCAAGCGAAAGAAGAAATTGTGCTATAAAATACCCTGTTATAAGACCTGCAACAGCGATAAACCCTCTGACGATCTTGTTTATCATTTTTTCACCACCTTTATTTTTAAAGCTCTAGAAGATAATTTTAACTAAATCATAAATAAAACTAATAGGTATTATATTTACTTGGTCTTTTATTTTAAGTTTTTCTAAATTTCTCTTTGGGATTAAAAAATTTTTATAACCCATTTTAATTCCCTCATTGACTATCTTATCGCAGCTTGATATTGGTCTTATTTCTCCAGTTAATCCAATTTCCCCAATTGCTATAGTTTTATTTAAATTTATAGGTTTATTTTTAAAACTGGATATAAGTGCAACAGCAAGACCCAAATCCGAATAGGTTCCAAAAATATTCAATCCTCCAACTATATTAACATATATATCATAGTTATAAAAAGGTATTTTACATTTTTTTTCAAGCACAGCAATTATTAGTTGCAATCTTGAAATATTTATACCAATAGATGTTCTTTTAGGAAAGGGAAGCTTGCTTTCACTTACTAAAGCTTGAAGTTCTGCAATAAAAACCCTGCTCCCTTCAAGTATTCCTATCATTGAAGTACCTTCAATATTCACATCTAAATCTCCAATAAAAAGCTTAGATGGATTTGAAACCTCTAAAAGGCCCTCTTCATCCATTTCAAACACACCAATTTCACTAGTATTTCCAAACCTATTCTTTACAGTTCTTAGAAATCTTAATTGCTCAGTCCTATCTCCTTCAAAGTTTAAAACTGTATCTACCATATGTTCAAGAGCTTTTGGACCAGCTAAGTCTCCTTGCTTTGTAATATGAGCTACTATAAAAAAAGAAATTTTCTTTATCTTTGCTATTTTCATTATCAAATTAACGCATTCTCTAATCTGGGATACACTCCCAGGGGCCGAGGGTATATTTTCACTATATATAGTTTGAATGGAATCGATTATAACAAATTTTGAACTTGTTTTTTCTAAAATCACTTCAATATCATTGATTTTTGTCTCAGACAGAACATATAAGCTTGATGATTTAATATTTAATCTATCTGCTCTCATCTTTATCTGACTTTCTGACTCTTCTCCAGAAATATACAACACATTTCCATAGCAATTTGATATATTCACTGCTGTTTGCAAAAGCAAGGTTGATTTTCCAACCCCTGGCTCACCAGAAATTAGTACAAGGGAACCTTCTGTTAAACCACCCCCAAGCACTCTATTTAATTCATTTATTTTAGTGTCAATTCTTTTACACTGAGATAATTCAAGTTCATTTATATTTTTGGGAAGCCTCTCTTCACTAAATAAAAGATTAGAATTATTAAAAGAAGTTTGTTTTTTTTCCTCAATAAAGCTATTCCAAGATTCGCATTCAGGACACTTTCCAAGCCATTTGGATGTCTCAAATCCACATTGCTTACATATATAAAATGTTTTAACTTTAGACATCATAATCTCCTTAATTATAATTAAAGCTTTAAGTTATAGATAAATCAAGTTATTTTAGTATACATTCATTATGTTACTAAGTAAATATGTTTTTTTAAAATTTTAGCTATAAAAATAAAATATAATCATTTAAGTTTATAAATTACAAATTATTTATATTATGCCAATATTAAATGATAAATTTTGTAATTTAAGTGAGATTATTTTGAAACAAATGGAGTGTTGAACAAATATCTGTCAACACTCATAAATGTTTTTATTATTTTTTTCCTAAAAATATTAATTGTTTATCTTTAACATCTGCAACTATGCTTTCACCAGATTTAATCTTTCCCTTTAGTATCTCTTCTGAAATATTATCTTCAACCATTTTTGTTATAGCCCTTCTAAGAGGCCTTGCTCCATAAGCTGGATCATAACCCTTTTCAAATATAAGTTCTTCAGCATCATCATTAAAATTAACATCTATACCTTGAGTTTTAAGCCTCTGTGATACATTATTCAACATTATCTTGATTATCTGTTTTATATCTTCTTTTTCAAGTTCTCTAAATACTATTATATCATCAACCCTATTTAAAAATTCAGGTCTAAATGTCCTCTTTAATTCTTCTAATAAATTTTCCTTCATCTTCTCATACTCATTGTCCTTACCTGCTTCAACTACAGAAAATCCCATTGTTTTTTGTTTTTTTATCTCAGATGCACCTGCATTTGATGTCATTATTATTATAGTATTTTTAAAGTTGACAGTCTTTCCTTTGCTATCTGTTAATCTTCCATCTTCTAATATTTGAAGCAGGATGTTAAAAACATCTGGATGGGCTTTTTCAATTTCATCAAATAATATTACAGAATATGGGTATTTCCTTATTTTATCAGTAAGCTGTCCACCTTCTTCATATCCTACATATCCTGGAGGAGAGCCTATCAATTTTGAAACTGTATGCTTTTCCATAAACTCAGACATATCAACTCTTATCATATTGTTATCGCTACCAAACATAGCTTCAGCTAAAGCTTTTGATAACTCTGTCTTTCCTACACCTGTAGGCCCTAAGAATATAAAGGATCCTATTGGTCTATTAGGGTCTTTTAACCCTACCCGCGCTCTTCTTACAGCTTTAGAAACAGCTTTAACAGCTTCATCTTGTCCAATTACTCTTTTATGGAGGATATCTTCAAGCTTCAATAGTTTTTCAGCTTCAGTTTCAGTGAGCTTTTCTATAGGTATACCAGTCCATTTCGACACCACGTTTGCTATGGTTTTTTCATCTACAACGAGCTCGTTACTACCTGTTTGTGTCTTCCAATCATTTTGATATTTTTGAACCCTTTCTTTTAACTCCCTCTCATTATCTCTGAGCCTTGCTGCAGCTTCAAATTTTTGCAATCTTATAGCATCTTCCTTTTCTCTTGTAGCTTTTTCAAGTTCTGCTTCTAAATCCTTCAAGTTTGGTGGAGCTGTCAAATTTTTTATCCTAACCTTTGCAGCTGCTTCATCTATTAAGTCGATTGCTTTATCTGGCAAAAATCTGTCAGTTATATACCTATCTGAGTATTCAACAGATGCATCTATTGCATCATCTGTTATCTTAACCCCATGATGTGCTTCATATTTATCCCTTAAACCTAAGAGTATCTTTACTGCCTCTTCTTTTGTAGGTTCTCCTACTATTATTGGCTGAAATCTTCTCTCTAGTGCTGAATCTTTTTCAACATGCTTTCTATATTCATCTATAGTAGTTGCACCAATACATTGTATTTCACCCCTTGCTAAAGATGGTTTTAAAATATTAGCAGCATCAATAGCACCTTCAGCCGCTCCTGCACCGATTATTGTGTGAATTTCATCTATAAAAAGGATTATATTATTTGCTTTTTTAATCTCGTCCATCACCTTTTTAAGTCTCTCTTCAAACTCACCTCTATATTTTGAGCCTGCTACCATAGAGCTTAAATCTAAGGTAACCACCCTTTTATTCTTTAATATTTCAGGAATATTTCCTTGAACTATTTTTTGTGCAAGACCTTCTACAATTGCAGTCTTTCCTACACCTGGATCTCCAATTAAACAAGGATTATTTTTTTGCCTTCTGCAGAGTATTTCAAGCACTCTTTGAGTTTCATTTTCACGACCAATTACTGGATCTAACTTATTTTCTCTTGCTAATATGGTATAATCTTTTCCAAATTGGTTTAAAGTTGGAGTGTTAACATTTTGCTGAGCTTGTGCTGCTGATTGTTGGACGCTAGCTTCTCCTTGAATTTGTTCTACTATATTCTTTCTTAGCCTTTGAAAGTCAACTGACAAATTGCTGAGTATTGTAAAAGCAATGCCTTCTGGCTCTCTTGTCAAAGCCATCAAAATGTGTTCTGGTGTTATATAATTATGACCTAGGTTTCTTGCCTCTATAAAGCTCATATCAATAAGCCTCTTTGTTCTTGGTGTAAGCCTTATTATATCATTTCTATATATTTCATTATCTCCTTTTCCTGTTATCTGCTCAATTAAATCACTTACAACTTCTAAAGTTACTCCTAATTCATTTAACAAGTTTTTAGCTACTCCATCTTCTTCAAGTATCCCAAGAAGTATATGTTCTGTCCCAATATATCCATGTTTAAATTTTTGTGATTGCTCTTGAGCATGCATGATGACTCTTTGAGCTCTTTCTGTATATTTACCTTCAAACATTAATATCCACTCCTTATCTTAGCCTTTCTTTTATTAATCTTGCTCTGTAAAAATCCCTTTCTTTTCCTTGAAATTTTGAATTATATATCCTTTGAAGTGTACTTGGTTGAATTTCAATGAGCAATTTATTTAATATGCACTTTTCTATATCTTTAATTGTTCCCATTTCTATTCCAAATCTTACATCAGAAAGCAGTTGAATTGCTTCATTTTTTGTTATTAGTATTGCATTTTTTAGTATTCCAATAGCTCTATAGATTTTATCTTCAAATTCCCATTTTAAATTTGATTTCATTTTATCTCGTATATTAAATTCTTTTAACACTATTTCATTTACTATACCTTTGAAATTATCTAAGATTTCATCTTCAGAAAATCCCAAAGTAAGTTGATTTGATATTTGAAAAATATTTCCAAGGGCTTTTGAGCCTTCTCCATGCCACCCTCTTATGGTCATTCCGATTTTTTGAAGCGAGCTTACAACTCCAGGCATTTCATTATTTATATTTAATGCTGGTATATGAAGCATTACTGATGCTCTAAGCCCTGTCCCTAAATTCGTAGGGCAAGCAGTTAAATAACCAAGTTTCTCATCAAATGCATATTTTAAATGATTTCCAAGCTCATCATCAAATTGATTGGCCTTTGCAAATGCATCATTTAAGCTAAATCCTCCAGATATGCATTGAATTCTAAGGTGATCCTCCTCATTTACCATGATACTAATAATTTCATCTTTATCCACAAATAAAGATGATTTATTTGAGTTACTTATTAATTTATTACTGATTAGATTTCTCTCTAAAAGCTGCTCTTTTTCTTCTTTTTCTATTTCCCACATTCTTTTAAGATCAAAGTTATCACCTAATGAATTTGCAACATCTAATACTAATTTTTTAGATGAAGCTTCATCTAGTTTATGAGGAAATGGATACTTGCTGATATTTCTTGCAAGCCTTATCCTTGTACTTAGAATTATATTCTGATTATCATTATAATCTAGCCAGTTTACCACTATAACACCACCTTAAACTTCATTTTGGATCTTTTTAATTTCATCTCTTAATTTTGCTGCTCTTTCAAATTCTTCTAATGCGATTGATTGTTGAAGCTCTTCTTTTAATTTTATAATCTTTCTTTTATTTACATACTCTGCTCTTTCACCATTTGGTATCTTTCCTGTATGTTCAACTTTTCCTTGCACACGCCTTATAACTGGTTGTAATAATTCATTAAAATTCTCATAGCATCTATCGCAACCTAAAAGTGCTGTCTTTTTAAACTCGCTATATTTCATTCCACAATTTGAACATTCATTTTCTAAAGCTACATCTTCATCAACATTATGACCCATCAAACTAATGAGCCCGCTTATTATGTTGCTAAAATCAAATTGCTCAAGACCAAAATCCATTACTGAATTAAATAACTCTTCTCCTTTTTCCTTAGAACATGCTTCACACAGGTGGCTTTCCTTTTTCTGCCCATTAACTATCTGAACAAGATGTACATTGGCTTCTTTGTTATGACAATTATCACACAACATTAATATCATCTCCTAACTAAAAATTACTAGCAAAATATTTTTTAAAATATTTGCTCTTATACAATTTTTATCATTTATATTTTTTGGTAAGGATCTATCACATATAGCTGCTTTAATTAATATATATTCTCTCTTTGAAATATAATCCTTATCTAACAAATCATCAACTATATTTAAAGCATTTCCATATGTTATAGAATCTCTAATTTTAGAAATTAACAATTCTTCAAGCTCTAAAGCAGAGTTTTCCATTTTAAGGATAGTTACATATCCACCTCCGCCTTTTCTACTTTCAACATGATATCCTCTATCTATAGTAAATCTTGTAGTTAATACATAACTTATCTGAGATGGTGCACAGTTGAATTTATTTGCAAGCTCATTTCTTTGTATTATAGCTTTACATCCATCGTCTAGTAGAGTTTTTATAAAATCTTCAATTACATCGGAAAGCTTTGCCATACTTTTCACTCCTAGTTACTCTTTGACTTTGACTTTCTTTGACTTTAATATATATCAATCATTATAATATATCAATTGCTTATTATTTGAATATTCGGTTAAATAATTCACTTTTTTATTAAATATCCTATAATTTCTCTCAATTACTAATAATATCATAAAATTAAAAAAGCTCATGATTTTGTCAAAATCAATAAGCTCTTAATCTTATTATCTATCCTTTGAATATTTTATAAAATCTATAAATAGTGGATGTGGTTTATTTGGTCTTGATTTTAATTCTGGATGAAACTGAACACCAACAAACCAAGGATGATCTTTTAATTCAATTATCTCTACGAATTTATCATCAGGACTAACTCCTGAAATAAGCATGCCATTTTCAACTATATCATCCCTATATTCATTGTTAAACTCATATCTATGTCTATGTCTTTCATATATGACTTCTTCTTTATAAGCATTATAAGCATTTGAACCTTTTGTTATTTTACATGGATATGCTCCAAGGCGCATGGTAGCACCTTTTTCTTGAATTTCATATTGCTCAATCATAAGGTGAATAACTGGATTACTAGTTGAATCATCTATTTCTGTGCTTGATGCATCTTTTAAACCTATTACATTTCTTGAAAATTCTACAACAGCACATTGCATCCCTAAACATATTCCTAAAAATGGAATTTTATTTTCTCTTGCATATTTTATAGCAGAAATCTTGCCTTCTGTTCCTCTATCTCCAAAACCTCCAGGCACTAAAATTCCATGGCATTCTCTTAAAATTTCATCAGCATTTAAATCGCTTATATCTTTTGAGTTCACCCATTTTATATCTATATTTGTGTTATTTTTATATCCAGCATGATTTAAAGCTTCAACAACTGATAAATATGCGTCTTTTAATTCAACATACTTACCTACCAATGCTATTTTTATAGATGTCTTTATAGATTTTATATGTTCAACCATTTCAATCCAAGCTGAATTATTTGATTCTTTACAATTTAAACTTAAATAACTGCAAACAAGGTCATCTAGCTTTTGTTCATGCAAAAGCAACGGGATATCATATATATTTTCAGCATCTACATTTTGTATAACAGCCTTCTTTTCCACATTGCAAAACAGCCCTATTTTAGCTTTTAACTCCTCAGGAAGTTCTTTTTCGCATCTGCAGACTATTATATCAGGTTGTATCCCTATGCTTCTTAATTCTTTTACAGAATGCTGGGTTGGCTTTGTTTTTAATTCTTCAGACATGCTAAGATATGGAACTAAGGTCACATGTATAAAACATACATCTTCTCTACCTTCATCTATCTTAACCTGCCGTATAGCTTCTAAAAACGGAAGAGATTCTATATCTCCAACTGTTCCTCCTATTTCTGTTATGACAACATCTGCATCTTTCTCTTTACCTACCCTGTAAATCCTATCCTTTATCTCATTTGTAATATGTGGTATTACCTGAACTGTTCCCCCTAAGTATTCTCCTTTTCTCTCCTTGCTTATCACATTCCAATAAACTTTTCCTGAGGTTATGCTTGAATTTTTAGTCAATGATTCATCTATAAACCTTTCATAGTGACCAAGATCTAAATCTGTCTCATAACCATCTTCTGTTACAAAAACCTCTCCATGTTGAAAAGGGCTCATAGTACCAGGATCCACATTTATATAAGGATCGAACTTTTGAATTACAACCTTAAGCCCTCTATTCTTTAATAATCTACCTAAAGATGCTGCAGTTATACCTTTTCCTAATGAAGAAACCACGCCTCCAGTTACGAATATATATTTTATATTTTTTATCATAAAACACTGCCTTAAGATAAGCAGCCATCACCTCCTGCCATCTTTCCTCTTATTTTTTTCACATAAAGAAATAATATCACATAAAATTTCATATATCTATATGAAATTTTTGTTAATAAAAAAAAGTGAAAAATATACTCTATTTCTCACTTTTTTAATTTTAATTTTGAAGTTTCTTGATATTTACTTTTAGCTTTGTATCTTGTTGACTTGTCCCTGCTACTATCATATTATAGTTTACTAAAATCTCTCCGCCTTGCTCACCTACATTTACTTTTAAATCCTTAGTTTTAATCTTAATCTGCAGTATTCCATAGGGGGTATCATACATAGATATGCTTTCCTTACCACTTTGAAAATTCATATTTGTAATTGTATTGCCTTCTCTTAACAAAATAAAAGTGTCATTTGAAATCTTTAAAGTAGTTTTTGTCCCTTCCATACCAGAGATCTTTGTTTCGTCATACTCAACTATATAAATATCTTCTTTTTTGTAAAAATCACCAGGTGTTACTACCTCTAATTTATCATCATCATTCTGAAAGCTAACTAAAGATATTATAGCATTTTTTCTCAATATATAACCCTCTTTCTAATTTAAAATATACTTTTCTATTTCCTCTTCAGTGGCAGACATTATTTGCTTTATTTTATTAAGATCATTTTTAAAATTTCCATATTTTATTTCCGTAATCGATTCTTTTTTGGACTTTGAATATCTTGCACATATTTTCAGAGCCATTTCAATATCATCTTCTGTAGGATTTCCCAAAATTATAACTACTGAACCCGTAAAATCTTTTGACATAAATATGAGATCCTCTTCTATAAGCATATCAAATATTTTATCCCATTCTTCCTCTGTTCTTGTAGATAATATCTTTGCATTCTCTGAAACTCTAAAATGCCTTCCATATTTTAAAAGTAAAATATCCCTCTCTTTTATATCTTTATTATTTTTTAACAAATCTTTTAATCGCATAGTATAATTAGGTTCAGTTAATTTGCATCCACCTGCAGGAGAAGGATAATCTATTATATTCCATTTCTTAGCAAGCTCCATCTGTATTTTCCTATCTCTTCCACTTATATCCATGAGTTTTTCTCTAGCTATAAGACTGTTAAGCTCAATTTGAGTTGGTTCAAGCATTTTTGCACAAAGTGGGCGTAAAATCTTATCTTCGATCTTGCTCTCTCTTTTAACAATATTGAGTGCATTTTTATTTTGACTCATAGGTCTTTGATTTAAGACCTCTCCAGTTATTATAAAGAGAGCTTCATATTTTTCAAGCAATTCGCCAGCAATTCTAAACATCATAGAATGACAATCAATGCATGGATTTAAATTTTTTCCATATCCATACTTTGGATTTTTCATCATTTCAAAATGTTCTTTTGATATATCTATAATTTCAAGTGGTATATTTATTTGTTCTGCCATCTTGACGGCACTGTTTTCATTAAAAAAATATGATTTGAAGCAAATTCCAATCACATCTATTCCTTGATCTTTTATAAGTTTTGCAGCAAGAGTGCTATCTAAACCTCCTGATAACATTGCTAATGCTCTTGGCATTTTTAATTCTCCTATCTATTGTATCTTTCAATGGCTAAATCTATTAACTCTGATATAAGATCACTATATGGTTTGCCTGATTTTTCCCACATAACTGGATACAGACTTATCTTTGTAAATCCAGGTATTGTGTTTAATTCGTTTAAGTATATTTCTAAAGTTTCATTATCCACCATAAAATCAACCCTTGCCATTCCTGAACAATCATATATCTTATATATTTTTATAGCAAGCTTTTGAAGCTCTTCTATAACCTCTTTAGGAAGTTCAGGCGGAATCAGGGTAAAAGATTTTTCATTCTCATATTTTGCATTATAATCATAAAATTCATTAGCAGGAACTACCTGTCCAGGAATTGATACTTGTGGATTATCATTTCCAAGCACTGCAACTTCTATATCTTTTGCATTAAGTCCAGATTCTAAAACAACCTTTCTATCAAATTTAAAAGCAAAATTTATAGCCTCTATAAGCTCTTCTTTATTGTGAGCTTTGGTTATTCCTAATGATGATCCTCCATTTGAAGGTTTTATAAATATATTATATCCTAAATGATCTTCTGCATCTTTAATTATTAAATCCTTATCGCTATTCCACTCATAATCAGTTATAACTAAATATTTAGCTTGCTTAATTCTGAATTTATCTGCAATGTACTTTGCATAGGCTTTATCCATAAGTAGTGCAGAACTTAAAACTGAACAACTGACACAAGGTATAGCTGCAAGCTTACAAAGCCCTTGAATCGTACCATCTTCTCCAAATAAACCATGTAAAACTGGAAAGACAGCATCAACTTCTTTATTAAATATCAATCTGTATCCATCTGGAGCTTTATAGAATTCATCGTTCTCCCATTTTCCATTTTCTATATTATCTATAGGTCCATTATATTCAATCCACTTTCCATCCCTTGTTATACCAAGTTGGTATATATCATATTTTTCTTTATTTATATTTCTTAAAACAGAGGCCGCTGACATTCTAGATACTTCATGTTCAACTGACTGGCCTCCAAACAATACAGCTATTCTTAATTTCATAAAATTTACCTCCAAATAACTTTACCTTAATTTTATCATATCATAAAAAGGAAAATTAATGTTATAAATATAAAAATAAGAGCAAGAAAACGATTAATTTTGTCTTTATTTTATATTTAAATACCTAAGTACCTTTTTATTAAAATTATGTTTAATATAGCTGTAATTATTCCAATTATCATAATAAAATCCCCTAAATATAATCTGCTAAATAATACTTTTAAAAAAAGTTATATAAATTTATAGCAAAAGAGTCTTTTTTGCTATTTTGCCTCATATACATATAAAATTAATATAAGGAGCCGTTTTTATGAATATGTTTAATGATATGGGATTTAATATAGAAATGATCATTGGAAAGGATTTTTCACCTAAACAAAGAGCAAAAAATGATCCTTTAAGAGCAAAGATAATCGATTTAGGCGTTGATGATAAGGGTGATATAACTGAAGAAGAGAGAAAAAATGTTATTGAATCCTTAAAGAAAACTGAAGCTATGAGATCTGATAATTTTTCTTACGGTGTTAATATACATGAAAATCTTCAATATATTGATATTTCTAGCCTTGAATATGCTCCTCAAAACTGGTATCCGTGTCCCCTATCTCAAAAAGATGAGCTTGTAAAATTAATCGCCTCCATTCAAAGTGTGGGATTAATTGAATCAATTATCATTGTAGGGTTTAAAGACTATGATAAATATCATATAATTTGCGGAAGAGCTAGAGTCCTTGCTTATAAGGATTTATTTAAAGCT
>JAVBPQ010000070.1:0-20482 GCA_031549525.1 Clostridiaceae bacterium
AGGAAATGCAGTTATCAATGCTAAAGACAAAAAGATTTATGTAGGCGACAAATTAAACGTTATGAAGGGTGTTACAGCAGTTGATGGAAATGGTGCTGATATAACTAATAAAGTTACAGTATCAGGTAAAGTTGACGCAAACAAAGCTGGAAAATACACTTTAACATATAGCGTAGTAGGTGCAAATGGAGTTACTGTTAACAAAGCAGTTACCATTACAGTTAGAAAGTAAATAGTATCATATATAAAAAAATGAGAAGGCTTTATAAGCCTTCTTATTTTTGTTGACAACCTATCTATAGAATTTTATAATCAACATATCTTAAATGGATATATTGATTGAAAGGGTGTATTTTTATGTTTAAATCATCTAATAGATTTTCACCAATTATTGGAATTAGTGTATTTATAATCACCATGCTCATACTTATAATAATTGGGGGACCTATTCAAGGAAGATATGGAATGATAGGAGTTGCAATCACTGAAGTAATGATACTCTTAATGGGGATTTTGCCTGCTATAATTTTAAAGCAAGATTTAAGAGAAGTTTTCCCCTTTAAAACCCCTAAGATTCGAGAAATATTTGGAACCATCATGATTTGGGTTGGGACATTTTCTATAGGGTTAATAGGAAGCATGATAATTATGTATTTTTTTAGGGAAGGGATGATGAATGTAAGTACAGGATTAAATGAAGTCATATCGAGCGTTCCCTTTATCTTAACCTTTTTAATCGTAGCTGTTATGCCTGCTATCTGTGAAGAAGCCTTGCACAGAGGTTTTATATTGGCAAATTTTAAACCCCTAAATAATAAATTTGCAATAGTCTTATCCATGGCAATTATCTTTGGCGTTTTTCATCTAGACTTTTATAGATTTCTACCCACTGCACTTTTAGGTGCTGCTCTCTCCTATGTGATGATTGAGACAAATAATATGTGGATGCCAATGCTGTTTCATTTTATAAATAACTTATTATCATCCTTTGCAAGTTTTTTTTCAAATGGTACTGAAGCTTCAGTGGAGTTATCAAAGGATATGATAGCTATGAGCATAGGGCTTTACTTAATTATTGGAGCTATCACACCATTTTTATTATACTATGGAGCAAAATTCTTAAAAAAAGAAAGAATACAAAGAAGATACTTCATCTTAACAGCAGCAGCCTCCATCATGATGTTCATCCTTGGAATATTGATTTTTGCCCTTCAAATCATAAACAACATAAAAATATGAACTTATAAACACTGATGAGCTACAAAAAGCCTCATCAGTTTATTTTTTTACAAAATTATATTAGCTTATGTCTTATTTTACAAGTTTTTAAGGTTATTTTTAATATAATTATTTTTTAATTATTATAATCATTAAAAATAATGTTTTTAAATGAAATTTATCGATAAAATGAAAAATATATTAAAAAATATATAAAAAATACTATGAAAATTTATTGATATAATTTACAGATAGATATATAATAAAAATGTAGATAAAATATATATAGAGAGAAAAAAGGGGAGATTATATCTATGAAAATTACAAAAATTTTAACAAAAACAGTTGCAAGTGCAATAGGAGTTGCATTAATGTTGTCAACAGTTGCAAGTGCAAGTACAATCAAGACTCCTAATATGGGAGCTACAGCAAGGGAATATGCCGATCTAGTATCTAAAGCTAAAATTTTTGGTAACTTACAAGATTTAGCTGTTTACAATTTCACTGGAGTTTGCCTCTCAGAAGCTGCATTAGATAAAGCTATTACTAATGCTAAGCTTGCAGCAGAAGACGTAAAAAGGATACTTTTTTTCGATGGTGATGGTAAGATATATACTGATAAACGTTATTACTTCTGGACAACAGATGATATAATACCTTATATAACTGACCTAGGCACAGTTAATAAAGTTAGTCAAGAATTAGCTAATGCATCCATTGGACCAATTAAATTAGCTTTAAAAACTGAAGTTTCAGATGATGTAAAAAAAGTTAAACCTTATCCTTATCTTAATAACTATCCATACTATGATAGATTATACGTTTTAACAAGTCACGATTTATTTACTGCAGGAAGTAAAATGTGGATAGTTGATTTTGACTCAAAAACAGGAGCAGATGTAAAGAAACTCGATGAAGTTAGCACATACTTTAGTGATTACGCAACATTCTTAACATCCTTAAAAGCTTTTTATAAAGCTGCAGGCTGTTATACCACAACACCAAATCCACCATCAAATACAACATCAAAACCAGGTCAAGGAAGACCATCAAGACCATCAAGACCAGCTACTCCTAAAAGAGATGCAGTTATAACTGCTTCAAATAAGACAATAAAATTAGGAGGCAAATTTTCTATAATGGATGGCATAAAAGCTATGGATGACGGTGGAAAAGGTCCTAATATAACAAATAAGGTTACAGTATCAGGACGAGTAAACACAGCAAGAGCTGGGGTTTATAGAATAACTTACAGCGTTAGAGGTGCTAATGGAAATCTAGTAAATGAAGTGGTTAGATATACTGTTAGAAGATAATTAATTTTATATATAGGGGGGTTGAATGACCCTCCTTTTAAATTGCTTAAAAAATTTGTTTAAAAAATTTCAAAAAAATTAATTCTTGATAAATTATTAATTAAATTATATAATTAATTTATAATTTTCGTTTAATAAATTAAGGGGGAAAATTTTAATGAAATTTTTTAAATATTTTGCCAAAAAAGTGTCAATTATGTTATTAAGTACTTTATTGGTAACGACTTTGGTATATGCAGATGAGGTTAAAGTGCCCAATATTGGAACTTATGCAAAAGAATACAGCAACATGGTATATAAAGCTAGTGTATTTGAAAGCTTGCAGGATGTAGCTGTGGATACTTTTTCAAATAAATGCATAAGCCAAGCTACTATGGATAAAGCTATCGAAAGCGCAAAGCTTGCAGCAAATGAGATTAAAAACCTCTCATTTTTAAGATCAGATAACCTTCGCTATATAGGTCCATACTCTTATAATAAAAAGACAGATAAAGATTATTTTCCAGTACCTACTAAAGGAACAGAGGTTATACCATGTGTAAGGGATAATGGTGTTATAATAGCTGTAAAAGAGCATCTAAAAAAGGCTTCAGTTGGTGAAGTTAGTATACAGATTAAGACAAAAGCATCTGCAGATTTTAAAGAGGTTAGGGTGACTGATGAATACTTTGAATCAGTATATTTATCTATAAGCCATGATTTAATTGGCATAAGCAATGATAAATATATATTAAATTTTAATAAAAAAGACAGCGAAGGATTTTACACCATAGATAAAATAAGCTCTATAATAAGTGATTATGCAGATTTCCTATCATATTTAAAAACTTTCTATGCTGCAGCAGGATGCTATGATGAAAACAACACTAAAAAAGCTAATTCTAATAAAACTAATAATGTAGATGTTGAAGATGTTAAAGAAGGAAAATCAAGCAATAATATAAGCGATGCTGTTATAGTAGCAAACGATAGAACAATAAAGGCTGGACAAGTATTTAATTTTATGCAAGGTGTTAAAGCAGTAGATGATGGTGGAGAAGGCGATGTAATAACTAATAAAATTTCAGTTTCAGGTAAAATAAATACTGCAGTACCTAGCACATATATAATTACATACAAAGTTAAAGGTGAAAGTGGAAATGTAATTTATAAAGATGTTGAAATAACTGTAGAAAAATAATTATTTTAAAAAAGGGCTGAATTAAGTCCTTTTTTTAAAAAGAAAATTGATTTTTAGTATTTTTTTAGCTATAATAATTGTAAAATTGTGAAAATAGTATATAAATTCAAATTTTTTACACCATATATCTCCATAAGAAATAATTTAATATGTTCATGCTTTTTTGTATAAGTTTTTCTCTATAACATATAAAATTATAAGAGAAAAAATGTTAAATCAATCGCATTATATTTAGAAAAGGAGTGATTTTACTTGACGGATAAAAATAGAAATTCTATCTCAAAGAAAAGAGGAAATACGTCAAACGTAGGTGCATCGTTTATTTCTCTTCTTCTTTTGCTTGTTGTAGGAGTTGTTCTTAGCTTTGTATTTTGGAGCATAGCTAACGAGAAAGTTTTAGCAGTTAATTCGTTATATAGCGATCCAGATGACATAAAATTTGCAGATGAAGATATTATTATCGATTCAAAAAAGGTTAAGCTGCCTGTAAAAGGTGAACAATTAGGGACTATAAAGATACCATCTATAGACTTAGAATCTCCTCTTTTTGTCGGCGATTCTGACGAAGAGCTTGCAAAGGGTTGTGGAATGGATCTTAGCATGAAGTATCCTGGTCAAAATGGAAATGTCGTTCTTTCAGGACATACTAATTTAGTGTTTAAAAACCTTGGCGGTGTAAAAGATGGGGATGAAGTCATACTGGATACTTACTATGCAACATTTACATATAAAGCAAATTCCCATGAAATAGTTTCAGCAAAAGATACAAATGTAATAGTAGAAAAGGATAAGGAATTCCTCACTATTTATACCTGCTATCCTTTTAACTTTCTTGCCTCAACAGACAAAAGATATGTGCTTAGATGTGACTTTGTACAAAAAGAAGATAAGAAAGAATTAAAAACAAAATAGGAGAAGGGTATGAATAAATTAAAATATATACTTTCCTTTGTATTTATATTGACCATAGCTGCAGCTGTAACTTATTATGTCACGCGTTCAAGCAATGAAGGCGATAATACTGTAAATTCAAATATTACAGATACGACAGAATATATACAAAAGGATTTTGCAAGTATCAGGAACATCGCTTCTTCAGGCTTTTTTGATGAATTTGAAAATTTTTTATCAGGGTATGAAGAAGAGACAAACAAAACAGATGAAAAAAATAAATTAGATCATATGCCAAGTATAGGAGAAGTTTTAGGCTCCATTCAAATGCCCTCAATCTCTTTAAGCTCTGCTTTAGTATATGGAGATGGAAGCAATGAACTTTCAATAGGAGTAGGAATAGACCAGAGGCAAAAAATTCCAGGTCAGGGCGGTAATGTAATACTTGCTGGCCACAATAATATGGCCTTTGGAGCCTTAGGAGGTTTAAAGGTTGGAGATGAAGTGATTTTAAATACAAGCTATGGAGCCTTCAAATATAAGGTTGAAACATATAGGGTAACTCAATATGACGATTTGACAGTTATAGTAAGTAAAGATCAGGAATATTTAACAATGTATACATGTTACCCTTTTGATGTTTATACACCAACACCTACCAGGTATGTGGTGACTTGTACATATGTTGGAAAAGAATAAAAAAATAAGGGGATAAAATATATGCCAAAATACAAAAATCTGATTACTTTAATTTTAAGTGTTTTATTGTTCGTTTTTATTCTGCTTCTTGTTGTAAATATTGCATTTAAAAACAATATATTTAATGTATCTTGGTACAAGAATACTTCAAGTATTAAGGGTATAAATAAAGAGGTAAAGGATAAAGTCGAAGAAAAATTAAAACTTGTAACATTAGAATCTAATTTTCCAAAAGAATTATATCAAGGTATTGTAACAGATGATATGATAAATAATAATATAGATAAAATATTGGAAGAAAACGTTAAAGCTTTAAAAGGAGAAGACTATAACAAGGATGTAGTAAATGTAGATGATATTTTAAATGTATATAATCAGAGAATCGATGATTATATTAAATCTAAGAATGTCGTAGTAGATGATGTTGCTACGCGAGTTTTAAATGATATAAAGTTTAAAGCAAAAGTAGAGGTTGAAATTGCAGCTTCATCAACAAATTTTTGGGTTTTTTTAGAAAACCATAAGACTTCCTTTGTCCTTGATATGATTTCAAATATGTCCTTTTTATCAAACTCTGGCATTACGATTTTATGTATTATCATAATCCTCTTATTGACTTTGGGAATGTTAATATTAAATTTAAAGGATATGCACACCTTTTTTAAATATACAGGAATGGCGATTTTTATATCAGGTGTATTGCCATTTTCTCTTGGTTTTAGTGGAAATTTATCTAAGATATCAAAGAACATAATGTTCATGGGGTCTTCTGCAAATAAATTATTGACAGAGCTTGTAAATTCAGTATTTAATCTCTTATTTAATATGGGACTTGCTTTGGTCATATTAGGCACAATCTTTGTCCTTTTATCTTCTTTATTTAATTTAAGAAGATCCCGTTCATCTTTGAGAAATAATGCTTAATTTATTATAGAAGCGGGGATACCGCTTCTATAATATAAAATTTTTAATAGCATAGCTTATTCCGTTTTGATTATTTGACAATGTTATATGATCTGCTATAGACTTTATCTCATCTACACCGTTTCCCATAGCTATGGATTTTCCTGCATATTTAAACATTTCTGCATCATTATGATTATCACCAAAGGCTATTATTTTTTTAGGATCCATTTTGTAATAAGAGGCTAACCGCTTAAGAGCATCGCCTTTAGATACATCCTTTGCCATTATATCTAAAAGAAAAGAACCTGAAGAAACTATTTCTAGATCTAATATATCACAAAGCTCCTGTTTTCTGTAAGGAATGTTTCTAGTTTCATCTATTATGAGAAATTTTAAAATATTTATATCTCTTAGTATGCTATGATCACATATTATGTTATAATTAGTATTTACAGGATTTTTAATATATTTATTTTCAAATGCTAAGATATCTATTCTCCTATCTAGTATATGATAATAAATTGAATCAAGAGTATATGCCATATAGTTTAAATTTCTTATTTCGACATAGCTTATAAACTTATCCACATATTCTTTAGGTATAAATTTTGAGAAGATGATAAGATTATCATTTAAATTTCTAACAAGCGCACCATTTGATGATATTATTGGAGTTTTAGAATTTAGCATCATAAGATATGGAAAGGAAAACATATCAGTTCTCCCAGACGCTATGAATATTTCAATACCTTGGTTTTGCATGAGTTTTATAGAGTTAATATCCTCATCAGAAATTCTTTTATCATCATTTAAAAGAGTTCCATCAAGATCAAAAACGCACCATTTATATTTTGATATTAGCATATTTTACTCCTTTATTAATATTTATGTTCTTAATTAAAATATCATATCCTAGTAACAATATACAAGCTTTTAGAAAAATAGAGCTTTTTGCTTACTTAGTTCGATTTTATCACATACTAGCTATGTGACAACATATAGTTTAAGTAAAATATTTTGTAATTTAGTACAAAATTTATAAAAGATATTCATAATATAAAACATTATGATATAATAATTATATTCTAATGTTTAAATTATAATAAATTTTACTTAGCATTTATTAAACTGTTAACCTAAAATAATGTGTATTTCTATTGACTACTTAAGTTCTGGAAAAAAACATATCTTTAGTTTTTTCATGAAATCCCAAATAAATTTATTTTAATAAATAGAGGTGTTATTATTGAGTTTAGATTTCGAAAGTATGTCTTTAGGGGATCTTAAAGAGTACGGAAAGAGTCTCGGTATTAAAAGTACATATAAATTAAAAAAAGCAGAACTCATTGATGAAATTAAAAAATTGGTTTATGAAAAAATAGAGCATAAAAAAATAGAAAATGAGAAAATAGAGAATGAAAAAAAAGAATATGCTAAAGAAAATCTTAAAGAGGATATAGAGGTTACATCTCAAGATTCTAAAAGCAAGGTTGTCAACGGAAAGATTTTGGTTGAGAAAATAAGACAAAATAGCAAATTTATAGAGGAGAATACAGATAAAACAACTATGTTAGATAAAACATTTCCTGTTGAAATTGAAAAAAAGGAACAGCAATTAAATGCAGCATCTCAAGATGAATTAGATATATATAGAGGTGTTTTAGAGATAATTGAGACAAATAACTTCGGTTTTTTAAGAGGTAGAAATTATTTAACAAGCTCTGAGGATATATATGTTTCACCAGCTCAAATAAGAAGGTTTAATCTAAAGACAGGAGACGAAGTCATAGGTAAAGTTAGAGTAGCTAAAGAAGGAGAAAAATTTAAAGCTCTTCTTTATGTTGAAAAGGTGAATGGTGAAAATCCAGAAAAAGCAGTTACAAGAAAATCATTTGAAGATTTAACACCTATTTATCCAAGTAAAAGATTGATACTAGAGAATAAAACAAATACTGGTAAAGTTCAAAGAGAACTATCTATGAGGCTTATGGACATAATTTGCCCAATTGGTAAGGGTCAACGGGGTATCATAGTAGCTCCGCCAAAGGCAGGAAAAACTACACTCCTAAAAAAGATAGCTCAAAGTATTTCCTTAAATAATAAAGATGTAAAATTAATAGTGCTCCTTATAGATGAAAGACCTGAAGAAGTTACCGATATGAGAGAATCTATAAATGGCGAGGTCATCTATTCTACCTTTGATGAAGAGCCTGAACATCATGCTAAGGTTGCTTATATGGTTTTAGAAAGAGCAAAGAGAATGGTTGAACAAGGACAGGATGTTGTAATCCTTATGGATAGTTTAACTAGGCTTTCAAGAGCATACAATCTTACCATAACTCCAACAGGAAGGACATTATCAGGGGGTCTTGATCCAGGAGCTCTTATAATGCCGAAAAAATTTTTTGGAGCTGCAAGAAATATAAGAGAAGGCGGAAGCTTGACTATACTTGCTACGGCACTTATAGAAACTGGAAGCAGGATGGATGATGTGATATTTGAAGAATTCAAAGGAACAGGAAATATGGAGGTTCATTTAAATAGAAGGCTTCAAGAGAGAAGAATTTTTCCAGCAATTGATATTTATAAATCTGGTACACGAAAAGATGATCTTTTGTATATTGATGAAGAGGAAAAAATTGCAGCATATAACATAAGGAGAGCATTTGATGAGAATAACATTCAAAATGTAACTGAATCTATCTTAAATTTGCTTTCAGCTACAAAAAATAACGAAGAGTTTGTTAAACTTGCCTCTAAAATTGAAATATTGAAAGGAAATAATCAAAATTTTTAGAAAATTAACTTTTTATTAAAATTTTTAAAAATATGGTCGTTTTTTCTCGTGATTTGTCTGTTGCTTAGATAAAAAATTATTACAATACAATTACTATTTTCTATTGGAAGTATATTACATAGTAAAATTTGAAGTTTGTGTTTAATTAAAATATATAATAAATTGAATAAGTAATTTTTATTTTTAATTATAAAAAATATATACTATAATATATATATAAATTTGAATATGAGGTGTTGTAAATGTCTAAGACGATTTCACTAACAGTTGTAGTTTGTTTAGTGTTAAGTTTTATCTTCGCTTCAAAGGTACTCGCTGATGACAAAAATAAATATGATAACAATGACGTTTTAAAAATTGTTAATAAAGTAATACCTCAATTAGATAATTCATCTGGTTATCCTAAACTTAGAACTGAAGACCTGTCTGTTTTAAAGATCACTCAAGAACAATTAAATGGTTTAAAAGGCGGTTTAAAAACTATAGAAAATATGAAAGTATCGAAGGAGTGCCCACAAGATTTAAAGAAAAGTGTAGCAAGTTCTTTTCCCGATATTAGTTTAGGCATTTATATTAGCTTTACACAAAATAATATTCCATTAACAAGTAGTTATTTAGCATCAGTAGTTTTAAGAATTGTATCACTTCTCTGTCCTGGAGAGTCAACATTATTTACACATTCAGGGACAGTAATCACTAAAGAATCATTATATACTACAATATCCATTGTACTTGCAACATATATAGGAGTTAATACCACTTTTTTAGCTACAAAGCCTGTAACTGTTTTTATCCCTTTATACAATGTTTTAATGGGAAGCTCTGGTACTGTAGCCTGGTATGGTAAAAATCCAGGAGATACCAGCATTGTGAGCAAATTTAGATATGTTTTAAGATAATAATAATATTTTTTAATATAAGAGGCTTTAATTAAAAAGCCTCTATTTTATATTTATAGCATTATTTTTTAGAAGATATAGTAACTTCTTTACTTAAAGAAGGGCAGAGGCAAATGATTTTCCAAATTCAAAAGCATCCTTTAATTGTTCAGAGGAAGGATTAAATCTTACCCTATAGCTTGCAAGAGGAAGGCTCAATTTTAGTTGTTTTAATCTAGATTCTATATTTTTACAAGCTTCTCCGCTCCAACCGTAGGAACCAAATGCTGCTGCAAGCTTTCCTCCATGTACGATTGGATTTAAAGATGTCAATAAATCCACAATAGGAGGAAGAGCATCAGAATTTATTGTAGGAGATCCAAACATCATACCATCAGCTTCATCTAATTCTTTTAAGATCTCTTCTTTTTTAGAATTTGTTGCATTAAATAATTTAACTTCAATATCTTTATTTAATGAATTAATTCCATCTGCAATGCTATTTGCAACTTTTTCAGTATAGCCATATGCGCTGACATATGGGATGACTATTGATTTTGTATCTTTTTTCTCTTTAGGAGAGCTCCATGTAGCATATAGGTCTTTTATCTTATGAAAGTTTTTGCGAAGCACAGGACCATGACCTGGGCATACAATTTCAATATCTAAATCCTTGATTTTATCGAGGGCTTCTACAATGTATTTTTTAAATGGTCCAAATATCATATCAAAGTAATATTTTGTAGCTTCCATGTAGCCATCTTCATTTTTCACTAAATCATCAAATACCTTTTCTTCTGAGTAGTGGCTTCCAAATGAATCGCAAGTGTATAAAACCTTATCTTCTTCAAGGTAGGTATACATTGAGTCTGGCCAGTGAAGAAATGGAACAGATATAAACCTTAAAGTTTTATTGCCTAAGCTCAGAGTAGAATTATGAGTTGCTACTACTGAAGGTATTTCTCTATTGCAGATTTCTTTTAAAAATCCTATAGCAGAACTAGTTGCCACTACTTTAGCATTTGGAGAAAGCTCTAGCATTTTAGCTATAGAGCCTGAATGATCTGGTTCAGTATGATTTACAATTATGTAATCAATTTTAGATACATCTATATCTAATGCTTTTAATCTATCTAAATATTGGTTAAAAAATTTTTCTTTCACAGTTTCCACTAAAGCTACTTTTTCGCTGCCTTTTATAACATAAGAGTTGTAACTTGTTCCATATGGAGTGTACATTATTATATCAAAAACTCTAAGATCAGGATCTAATGCTCCTACCCAGTATAATGAATCTTTAATTTTCTCAAATTTAAACATATATTCACCTCTTATTATTAAATAATAATTATTATTATCATTATCATATAATTATATATTATTGTTTATTTTTTATCAATCATATGATGGATTATTTTAAAAATATTATCATGTATAGAAAAATTAAGATATATGGTATAATCTAAAATAACTTTATACATGATAATAAATAGAGGTGATGCATATGAATTTACTTACAAAATATATGATTATGATTATTATATCTTTAACTCCAATACTTGAACAAAGAGGAGCTATTATTTATGGTTTTACTCAAGGGTTAAATCCATTTTTAATATTTATCACTACTTATATTGGAAGTTTAATACCAGTACCTTTGGTGTTTGTTTTTTTTACAAAGATGATGGAATTTATATATAAAGTTCCTTCCCTTCATTGGTTTTCTAATTTTATTGACAATAAAATAAATAAGAATAAGGATCATTTTGTAAAATATAAAGAAATTGGCCTTATAACGTTTATAGGGATACCTCTCCCTATGACTGGTGTTTATACAGGTACTGCCATAGCTACCGTGCTTAAGCTTGATTTTAAAAAGGTAATGTTATGTGCAGCTTTCGGAGCTCTTATATCTTCAAGCTTAGTTACTTTAGGATGTGTTTTTGTACCAGCTTTGTTTATAAAATAGTATATATTGTTTTTAATTGAAAATAATAACTCATAATAATATTTAGAGAAGGTGTTTTAATATGAGTTATTTTTTGATTTTTTGTGCATTATTTAATATGATGAGCTTTATTCCATATGTACTTAACTCTAATACAATAAATATAGAAAATAAATCTATAAATGAAAACAATGCTTGGGTAAAGATTCAAGCTAATTATCCTAAAATTTCTGGAATGGAAAATTCTAGCTTTCAAGATAAGCTGAATTTAACTATTGAAAAAAAAGTTGAATCTTTTGTCCAAAATATAGAAAAACAAGCAAAAGAAAACTATAATATACTAGGTAAGACAGGAATTTCTCCCTATGAAGCCGTGATAAATTACAGCTATAATATAAATGGTCCTATTTTGAGCATCATCATGGATTATTACTCTTTTTTAGGAGGAGCTCATGGTGCTACTTTAAGGGAAACTATAAATTTAGATACTAAAAAGGGATCCTATATAGGTTTAAAAGATTTATTTAAAGATAAAGATAATTATAAGGAGTATATTTTAAAAAATATAAATGCAAAGATAAAAGAAAATCCTGAAAATTATTTCTATCCTAGTATTGACAAATTTAACGAGTCAAATTTTTATCTATCTCCTGATGGTCAGCTTATTATATTTTTTAATCAATATGAGATAGCACCATATGTAGCTGGCATTGTGGAGTTTAAAATGCCTATTTTGTAATATTTATTTCATAGACAATTTATATATATAGAATTATAATTTTTATTAAAAGCTAATAATTTAACGGGTGTATTTAAAAATATGAAAAGAAAGTATTTGGATACTAACCACTGGAAAAGAGTACCCTCAAAACAATTTAGTATAATATATTTAAATGAGGATGATTTTAAAGGATATCTTGGTTATCTAAAGATGGATAAAGTTTTAAAGCCTCTCATATATACTTCGAATAAAGGAAGAGTGTGCATTATAGATAATGATTATAAATGGCTAAGATTTTTGCAAGAAAATACAGAATATTCTATCTTATGTGTGTTTGATGAGAAGGATAATATTGTACAATGGTATTTTGATGTCATTGCAGGTCAAGGAGTAATTAAAGGAGCTCCTTATTTTGATGATTTATATCTAGATATCATATTATATCCTTCAGGATATATGGTTCAAAAGGATGAAGAAGAGCTTAAACTTGCATATAAGCTTAAAAAAATCACTGATGAAAACTATAAGATGGCTCATAGAGTAGCACATAGCATTATGAAAAAGTATAAAGATAAAAACGAGATAGAGAACTTAAAAGAATATTCTTTTAAATATTTAAATAAGACTAGAGCTATTATTAATAGCATCTAGTTTTATTTAAAGCAAATTTTAAAGTATTCCAAGGAAGGAGAGCACAGTTTATCCTTCCATGCAACTTATGAACTTTTTTAAATATATTTCCGCTTTTAAAAACTTGAGAGGATTCTTTATCTAAAGCTTCTTCATTTGTTAAATGATAAAATGCGTCGATTGCATTAAGGGCATAATCTATGCTTTTACCTTTTAATAGGTCTATCATATAATTTGAAGAAGCTTTAGAGATAAGGCATAAATTTCCTTTAAATGAAATATCCCTTATGATATCGCCCTCTAATTCTATATATAGATCTATTTCATCACCACAGTTAGGGAATTTACCTTTTTGTGGATTTATATTTTCCATTGCATGCTGATTATAGCTCACTTTAGTCATAGACATAAGTTCATCATTGTATATATCCCAAATGTTAAAGGTTCTTTTTTGTCTAATGCTCATATTAACCTCCTCTTGACTTCTCTTATGCAATCGATGAGATAGTCTATTTCATTTTTTGTGTTATAAAATGAAAAACTGGCTCTCACTGTAGAGTTTATCTTTAAATATCTCATAAGAGGCTGAGTACAGTGATTTCCGGATCTTACGCATATTCCAAAATGATTGAAGATGCTAGATAAGTCATGAGGATGTATATCATCCATGTTGAAAGATATGATGGAGCCTCTGTTTTTTAAATCATCAGGACCATATATGGTTATATAGTCTAGTGGTTTTAATTTATTTAAGGCATAACTTGTAAGCTCCATTTCCCATTTGTTTATTTTATTCATATCAAGTTTTTTTAGATAATTTACCGCTTCTGATAGCCCAATGGCACTTTCGATATTTTGAGTTCCTGCTTCGAATTTTGTAGGAGTTTTTGCAAATGTTGTATCATGTTCATATACATATTCGATCATATCGCCACCGTATAAAAATGGAGGTAATTCATCAAGGAGCTCTTTTTTCCCATATAATACTCCAATGCCAAAGGGGGCATACATTTTATGACCAGAAAAGGCTAGAAAATCTGCATTTAAGTCTTGTACATCTATAGGGATATGAGGAATGCTTTGAGATGCGTCTACAATAGCGATAGCTCCCTTTGAATGAGCATATTCGATTATTTTTTTTACAGGATTTAATGTGCCTATTCCATTGGAAATATGGACTATAGATAAAACCTTTGTATTATTTGTTATCTTTCTTTTGATTTCACTTTCAGGTATCATATGATCTTTATTTATATAGAGAAATTTGAGCTTTGAGCCTATTTTTTTAGAAAGCTGCTGCCAAGGAACAAGGTTGCTATGATGCTCCATTATGGATATTACAATTTCATCATCTTTTTTTAAATATTGCTTTGATAGAGAATAAGCTAGGAGATTTAATGCCTCTGTAGCATTTTTTGTAAATATTATCTCTTCAGAGCTTTTAGCATTTATAAAATTTTTTATGTCATTTTTGGAGGTTTCATATATATTGGTTGATTTTACACTAAGATCATAAATACCTCTGTGATGGCTTGAGTTATAAAGTGAGTAATATCTGGGTATTATATCAATGACATTTTTAGGCTTATGTGTTGTAGCTGCATTGTCAAAATAGACTAGCCTTTTATCTTTTGGATGATTATTTATGAGAGGGAAATCTTTTCTTATATTATTAAACATGATTTTACTCTTTCTAAGTTATAGCTATATATTAAGATTATATTTCATATATTTCATATTCGTGCTATAGTTTTGTAAAAATAGTTATTAGTGAGTAATTTTATATTTTTTTTTAAAAATTACTATAAGTTGAAGCGGAAAAAGTTTAATGATATAATTTATAATGCTGGGAGATTTAATAATAGCATAGATAAGTTTCATAGTTAAAATAGTGTATAAATATATTATAATATTTTTAAATTTTCATATTTATGATAGAATAATTCATAGTGAGGTTGATATAAATGGGAATAATGCGAAAAATATTCGGAAGCTATAGCGATAGAGAACTAAAGAGGATTGAACCTATTATAAGAAAGATAGAATCTTTAGATGAAGCTATGCAAAAGCTTTCTGATGAGGAATTAGGGCTTAAAACTATTGAATTTAAAGAGAGGCTAAAAAAAGGTGAGACCTTAAATGATATACTTCCTGAAGCTTTTGCCGTTGTAAGAGAAGCAGCTTTTAGAGTAAGGCAAGAAAAGCATTTTAGAGTTCAATTGGTTGGAGGAGTCGTTCTTCATCAAGGAAGAATTGCAGAGATGAAAACTGGTGAAGGTAAGACTTTGGTTGCTACCTTGCCATCTTATTTAAATGCTTTAGAAGGAAAGGGGGTACATATTGTCACTGTCAATGATTACCTTGCAAAGAGGGACAGAGACAACATGGGACCAATCCATGAACTGCTCGGTTTGACTGTGGGAGTAATACTCCATGATTTAAGCAGCGATGAGAGAAGAGAAGCATATAGATGCGATATCACTTATGGAACAAATAGCGAATTTGGCTTTGATTACCTAAGGGATAACATGGTCATATACAAAGAAGATAAGGTTCAAAGAGGGCTTAATTATGCCATAGTGGATGAGGTTGACTCTATACTTATAGATGAAGCTAGAACACCTCTTATAATCTCTGGAGAGGGAGAAAAATCCACTGAGTTTTATAGGATTGCAGATTATTTTGCAAAGACTTTGGTTAAAGATGATTATACAATAGATGAAAAGGGCAAAAATATAATGCTATCAGAGAGTGGAGTAGAGAGGGCTGAAAAGTATTTTAATTTAGAAAACTACGCTGACCCTAATAATATGGAATTACAGCACCATGTAGGTCAAGCGCTAAAGGCTAACTACATCATGAAATCTGAAGTTGATTATTTAGTTCGTGATGGCGAGGTTTTAATAGTTGACGAATTTACTGGTCGTGTCATGGAAGGAAGAAGGTATTCTGAAGGTTTGCACCAAGCTATTGAAGCTAAAGAAGGAGTTAAAATAGAAAAAGAATCGAGAACCTTAGCTACAATAACATATCAAAATTATTTTAGGATGTTTAAGAAGCTTTCAGGTATGACAGGTACAGCTCTTACAGAGGAGAATGAATTTAGAGAAATTTATGGTCTTGATGTAATAGTGATTCCAACCAACATGCCTATGATAAGGATAGATAGGAAGGATGTTGTTTATAAGAATGAAAAAGGAAAATATAATGCTATAATAAACGACATAATAGAGTCTCATGAAAAGGGTCAGCCAGTACTTGTAGGTACAGTATCCATTGAAAAATCTGAGATTATTTCAGCTCTTTTAAAGAGAAAGGGAGTACTTCATCAGGTACTAAATGCAAAATATCATGAAAAAGAGGCAGAGATAATTTCTCATGCAGGAGAAAAAAACACCGTTACAATTGCTACAAACATGGCAGGTAGAGGTACGGATATTAAGCTCGGAGAAGGAACTTTAGATGCTGGAGGCTTAAAGATAATAGGAACAGAGAGGCATGAAGCGAGGCGTATCGATAATCAGCTTCGTGGGCGTTCAGGAAGACAAGGAGACATTGGCGAATCTAGGTTCTATATATCCCTTGAGGATGAATTAATGAGGAGGTTTGGCTCTGACAGGATATCTGCATTTATAGATAAGAGGATGGAAGAAGATGAACCTATAGAGAGTTCTATGGTAGCATCGGCTATTGAAAATGCTCAAAAAAAGGTAGAAGGATATAACTTTGATATAAGAAAATCTCTTATTCAATATGATGATGTAATAAATAAGCAAAGAGAAATAATATATGAACAAAGGGATAGCGTTTTAGATGGTGAAGATATGCATGAACATGTGAAGGATATGATTCATGACACAATCACTGCCTCTGTAAAATCTCATTTAACTGGTATTGAAGCAGAGAGAGAATCTGATGTCAAAGGCCTTATAAAATATATGGAAGATCTGTTTGTTCCAAGGAATACATTTAAAAAAGAAGATTTTATTTCCATATCTGATGATGAAATTTTAAAGAAATATTTAGATCTTTCTGAAAAGATGTATAAAGAAAAGGAAGAGGAATTTGGATCTGAACAGATGAGGGAAATTGAAAGGGTTGTTCTCTTAAGATGTGTAGACACTAGATGGATGGCTCATATCGATGATATGGATCATTTAAAGAGGAGCATCCACCTTATGTCCTATAAACAGGTTGACCCAAAACAGGCATATCAGATGGAAGGCAGTGAGATGTTTGAACAGATGATTGCCAATATCAAAGATGATGTTACAAAGTTTATGTATAGGGTTAGGATTGAAAGAAAGCCTGAGAGAGAAAAGGTTGCAGAAGAAACAGCAACCAATGAAAGCGAAGTTAGTGAAAGGAAAAAGGAGCCTGTTAAAAAGGCTAAAACTGTTGGAAGAAATGATCCATGTCCTTGTGGGAGTGGAAAGAAATATAAAAACTGCTGTGGAAAGACAGCATAAGGGGTGTTTATGTTAAGATTATATGAAGAAATAATGTCTGAGATGGGAAAGTTAAATGATACTATGATAGAAATAAGGGATTCTCTTTGACATAGATGCTATGAATATAAGGCTCTCGGAGCTTGAGTTTAAGATGCAGGAGAATGATTTTTGGAATGATAACGAAAAAGCCCAGCTTATTACAAAAGAAGTAAAGGGTATAAAGGATAAGATTGAACTCTTAAATAATATCTTTAAATCTCTTAAGGATGTTGAAGAATTATGCGAGCTTTATAAAGAAGAGGAAGATACATCTGAATATAAAGTTATATTAAAGGATTTTAATGAATTAAAGTCTAAAATAAATTCTCTTAAAGTTGAAAGGCTTCTTTCTGGAGAATACGATAGGAACAATGCATCCTTAAGCCTTCATGTGGGAGTTGGTGGAACCGATGCTGAAGATTGGACTGAAATGCTCCTTAGAATGTATACAAGGTGGCTTGATAAAAAGGGATTTTCTTATAAGACTGTAGATCTTGTTCCTGCAGAATTTTATGGTATAAAAAGCGTAACTTTAGATGTAAAAGGGGACTATGCTTATGGATATCTTAAATCTGAAAAGGGAATACACAGGCTTGTGAGGATATCGCCTTTTAATTCAAATGGAAAGAGGCAGACTTCTTTTGCATCTGTAGAAGTTTTGCCTGAGCTTGAAAGCCATCAGGATGTTGAGATTAGATCTGAGGATTTAAAAATAGATACATTTAGATCAAGCGGAGCAGGAGGGCAGAATGTAAATAAGACTGAAAGTGCCATTAGAATCACTCATATCCCAACTGGTATTGTAGTACAGTGCCAGAATGAGAGAAGTCAGTATTTAAATAAAGATATAGCCATGAAGATGTTAAAGTCAAAGCTTGTAGAATTAAAGGATAGGATGCATAAAGAAAAGATAGAGGATTTAACAGGGGATATGAAGGAGATAGGCTGGGGAAGTCAGATAAGATCTTATGTGTTTCATCCTTATAACCTTGTTAAAGATCATAGGACAGGTGCTGAAACTTCTAATATTCAAGATGTCATGGATGGAGAAATTGATACTTTTATAAATGAATATTTAACTAGTATTTCAGAGTGATTTAAAACTTTCATTTGGAGCAATCCTTATGAAAGTTTTTTATGTTTTTTAAAGATATTTTAAGAATGTTAAAATACAATAAAAAACAAAATTATGTTATAATACTAACATAGTATTAAAAGAAAGGTAAGGAGTATGAAAAGGTTCTTTTTATTTGTTGTTTTTGTGTTATTATGCTCTTTTATGGGATTTAACTATGTTAATGCAGATGATAATTTATCTAAAATTAAAAATATAATAAATGAAAGAAAATTGGATGAAAAAAGGACGTTGATTATACCTTATAATAACGGAAGTTCTATTGTTCTAATTGGACAGGATTTGGACTATGTTTATCATTTGTACGAACTCGATGCAAAAAATGGCTACGAAGTGATAAATGATTTATTGCTAGATAATATTCCTTATTTAAACAAAGTTTACTTTCAAAAAAATAGTTTAATATTTTGCGCATTAAATCATAACAACATTATAGACATTATAAAATATGAGGATAAAGAGTTAAGGAATATATATAATTTGATAAGTATTGACTATTTTAATGGTTTATTAGAGTATGATGATAAGCTTATAGCTTTGGGTACAAATAATGGAAAGATTGAAAGGCTTGTTATAGAAAATGGTGTATGTTCAAATGAGAACCTTGAGGTTTTTATTCCTGAATTAAGCGTTGGAGTTTCAAGAGCAATCTATGTAGATGGAAGAAATAAGGGAATTCCTTATTTTAGTTTAACCCTAAGGGATGAAAGGGAGATATTTTTAGAAGCTTCTGGAAATAATCATGTGATTTCTAATTCAGCTTATGATGAAAAAAGTATTGGACAATTAGGAGAAAAAATATATAAAGATAAAACTGGTACCCTTATTATTGCAGATTCAGATTTGGCAGATTATAAAAATAAGCAGGTTTACTTTTTTAATGGTAAGATGAAAAATATGTTAGGAAATATTTTTGTAGATAATGATAAAGATTATAAACCTCTATTTCCTAAGGAGAAATTAAATTCTGCAAATGTACTAGGGATTTACAAAAATTTAACCCTTGTTTATATAAACAGCAAGTCTAGAGGAAACAACTTAGTCTGTATAGATAATATAACTGGAGATATAGTTTGGGAAATTAAAAAAGACGATCTTCCAAAGTTTTTAAATATTAGAGACGATTTAATCACATATATAAATAGTGAATTCTTTAATTTTTTTGTCTCTGAAAATAAATGTTATATATCGTGCAAAAATTATGATCTTTTATACTATGGTGAGTATGATTTAAATACTAAAAATTCTGAAGAGATTTTATATAATAAAGAATCTATTGTAAATAATTATGATGTTTATAATCTAATATATGGATTTAATAATTTTTTTATCTATTTTGTAGTCATTATTTTCTTAATAGCAATAATTTTATTCCTTGCTAATTTTAAAAAGATAATCCAAAGAAATAAGTTAAATTATTTATTGAAAAATGGTGAGAAAGGTCTTGCAATAGTTAATTGCAAAATTTCAAAGAATTTATATAGTGTGCAGCTAGTCGATCAAACTGGAATTAGATTAAGTAAGAGTTTTGAATTAAAAGAGAATAGATATTTAGCTGATGGGGATATAGTTGAAGTCATATATGATTCTAAAAAGAATATAGCTATTATATATGGTGGTAAGCATAATTCAAATAATGCCTATTTTTATAAAAAATAATGAAAATATATTTT